>JAYVPP010000081.1:0-17712 GCA_043757305.1 Candidatus Kaiserbacteria bacterium | reverse complement strand
ACCTTGCGCGCGCGTGCTCATTTACCCGTTCACTTCTCGTGACGTCTGTTGAAGACACAAAAAAGTTCGGTATTGTTGTACGCAATCCTGATGGTACACTCGGCATGATGATCGAAAAGCCTGACAACGCTCCTTCAAACTGTGCATCGACAGGGCCAATGGTGGTCGACGACCATATCTTTGAATTTCCTCCGGAGAAAGCAGTGAAGGACGAGTATTATCTTCCCGAAGTGATCGAGCGCTATGCAGCGAAGTATCCTATTGCTGTGGTAGAGCAGGACCTTTGGATACCCGTTGCGACTCCAGAAGATATTGTAAAAGCAGAAATACTCCTCGGCTGTAATAAAACGTAACTATCTCATACTATGCAGTGCGTCATACTAGCAGCAGGAGAGGGGACGCGCATGCGACCACTCACCCTTACGATGCCAAAGCCGATGGTGCCGGTGTGCGGTGTGCCACTTATTGAGCACATCGTGCGTCCGCTTCCGAGGGTCATCGGCGAGCTCATCATTATCATCGGCTACAAAGGCGAGATGATACGTGAGTATTGCGGTGCGGAGTTTCATGGAAGAAAGGTGACCTATGTACAGCAGGAGAATCCAAAGGCAGGCACAGCAGACGCACTCATGTATGCACGTGATATTGCGAAAGGAAAGTTTCTGGTGCTCTACGCAGACGATATCCATGGCGCCGATGCGCTTGCGGAGGTGGTAGAGAAAGACGCAGGCATGCTCGCTGCTCGCTCAACCACACCTGAAAAGTTTGGTGTGCTCGTACTTCATGAAGATGGAACTCTTAAGGAGATTGTCGAGAAGCCTCTTGTTCCACCTTCAAACTATGTAAATATTGGCGGCTTTGTGGTGACTGAAGATATTTTTGTGATACACACTGCACTTTCTGAGAGTGGTGAGTATTACCTCACCGATACCGTGACTGAGTATGCAAAAACGCATCCAGTGTCTGTGGTAGAACAGACGACGTGGATACCGGTAGGGTGCCCGGAAGATATTCCCAGAGCCGAGCAGAATGTTTGCAAAAAAGGATAATTAATGAACCTAAGATATAGTACACCATGATGTACTATGGCAAAGTTCAAGATAAAACAAGAGGCATTTTTGCTACGCAGAAGCGGCATGAGTATCGGTGGTATTGCGCGTGAGCTCTGTATTTCAAAAGGAACAGCGAGTATTTGGTGTCGTGATATTACGCTTTCCACTGCTCAGCGCGCAAGGCTTTCAAAAAATAGTATACAGGGAGGTCATGTGGGTAGGCTAAAAGGTGCTGCGACCAATCGTCAGAAAAAACTTACTACTATAGCAAAAGCAGAGCGCGAGGCACTGAGTGAAATCAGCCAACTGTCAGAACGTGATGTTTTACTGGCTGCAGTTGCTCTCTATTGGGCTGAAGGGAGCAAAACGGAATCGCGATTTTTGTTTGTAAACTCTGACCCAGCCATGATTCAAATTATGCATACGTTCCTCCGTACACAAATGCATGTGCCATCTGATCAAGTATCCTTGACGATACAGATTAATGAAATCCACAGGAAACGAATCAAGACAGTTTTGAAATTCTGGGCAACTTTGCTTGATATACCGAGCACTCAATTTAAAAAAACATACTTTATAAAAACGACGCAGAAGAAAATATATGAAAACTATGATACATATTATGGGGTCGCTCGATTAGGTGTTTTAAGAGGTTCGGGTTTACAGTATCGAATGTTAGGGTATATTAGTGCACTGAAGGCCGAACAATAAAATATATGCTGACGTAGCTCAGGTAGTTAGAGCGAGAGACTCATAAGCTCTAGGTCGAAGGTGCAAGTCCTTCCGTCAGCACACATACATGCAGTGACCGCACAAAAAGAAAAGCCCCCTTGAGGGGCTTTTCTTTTTATGCGCGAAGCACTGGACGTTGTGGGAACTAAAGTGAGGGAGATCGGAAATAACATTTTTCTTCCAGATCTTAGTTCAGAATTGGGATAGGTAATAATTGACGTCCTTCTCAGCGGTAATCCTATAAGCTATGCCCCCGAGTGATTCAAATGTGTCACACACCCTTTGGCTATCGTCTAAGACAACACACTCGCTCAGGGGAGTGCCTACACGTTCGGAATATTCTTTAAAAATCAAACCGCCGTTGTCGGTTTTATGCCTGCCCTCATAGTATGAATTGCTTATGTAGTCAAAATATTTCTCGAGCCGAAGCGCTGGAACGGTAAATCGTGAAAAACTATCCATATTTCCAGTTATTAGAATGACAGTAAAGCGATCCCGAAGTGAAGATAATTTCTCTAGGGTTGTTTGCGCTACCTTCATATTTTGGCAATCCTGAACAAACAATCCCCAAAGTATTTCATAGGGAATATCTATTTGCTCTGCAAGCCATCCGTTTATTTCTTCGGCACTGTATTTGCCCCGCATCCAGTCGCTTGTTCGGGTTTTGTCACCTCTAAAAAGGAGTTTTTGAACCTTCTCGTATTGCTGGGATGGCAGACTAGACCAATATCGATTGTGGCAAAGAGTACCATCGAAATCACAGAATAGGATTGGCTTAGGGGTCATTACATAAGCATAGCAAAAATGACCACCTTTCAGGTAGCCATTTTTGAACCGATCTACGGTTGTGTGCGCGGTCGAAGGGACTTGAACCCTCGATCTCTGCCGTGACAGGGCAGCGCTTTAACCAGCTAAGCTACGACCGCAAGTGAGGGCAAAAGGATGCTTGCATACTGTTTGCCCGAACGCCGCGGTCGGCGTGCATAGCACGCTCAGTCCGCAAGTGAGGCAACTAGTATTAGATTCCTTCTTTCAAAATCGTCCGAGCGCAGCGGTCGCTTTGCCCAGCAAAGTCAGTCCGCAATCCTCGAACAGAAACGCACTACATATAAGTAGTGCGTGCACATTATACATAATTTCCCAAAGATTTAAAGTACCCCTTGTTTGCTATACTTGTTTTTATGAGTCTTGAATCACCAAAGGCAAAAGAAGAGAAAATCTCTTCTTTCATCTTTCCAAACTTAAAAACCGAGCAAGATGAGATAGTAAGAACTGCTATTCAGTTTGCGAAGGAAGATACAACAGTATTTCTTAAAAAGTTCATCGAACGGGCAAAAGAGAGCGAGATGATTGTAATGACGGAAGATATATGGAGCAAGCTTGAGAATACTGACTCGTATGATATTAAAAAAGGAGATTGGAAGATGGTGGAATATCACGCAGTAGAAGGAAACCCTACCGCACCGAGAGACTGGCAAACACTTAAATTGAGAATAGAAAAAGGAGAACAACTCAACGCTCCAATTATTTGTCAAAAGGGAGGTACGTTGCACTTGGTGAGCGGAAATACACGACTGATGGTTTCTCGTGCGCTTGAAATTACACCGTCAGTACTCTGGGTGAATATGGATTAAGTAACTGAAGGTGCCATTGACAAAACCTTTTCATATTGCTACAGTGTTGGCACTTCTACTTTACTTTGTAGCGCCGTAGAACGTTTGCGCTACTTGTGCTCACAAAAGCATCCCAAAAGTACAGTGGGGTGTTTTTATTTACCGAAGATGTACGCACCTCTCGTGCGATGTCTTTTTAGACAATACTCAAAAATTATGTACAACAATCCACGTGGTGGACGCCCGAAGGGTGGTTCACGTAGCGGTAGCTCTGCACCAAGAGGTGGTCGCAGCACTGGCGGAAGCCGTGCAAACAGCAGTTATTCGAAGGGCGATAGCACACCTTCACAAGGGAGTGGTTTTGGCTATGCAGCGTCATATGGCGACCGTTTTGGCGCAGCGCCAAGTAGCGACCGCGGCGGAAGCTCTTTTGGCGGTAGTCGAGGCGGGTCTCGCGGTGGTAGCTCCTCATCACGAGGAGGCTCATCTACACGTAGCTACACCGGCTCACGACCATACGAAGGTTCTTCTCCTGCGGGAGCGCGTCGCTCATACAGTACTGGTGGAAGCGATCGCAGCGGATCACGAGGCGGAAGCTCATTTGGTGGTAGTCGAGGCGGGTCTCGCGGTGGCGGTGGCCGAGGTGGAGGACGACGCTTCGTAGCACCTCATCTCGACATTGAGCGCTTTATCGAAAAGAGCACTCGCGAGTCGGCTGCGCATCTTCTCAAGGTAGAGTCAGAGCCAGCTCATGTGGTGACCAACGACTTTGACGCACTCATCGTACATCCAAAGCTCCGCGCGCAAGTAGCGGCAAAAGGATACAAGATTCCTACACCTATTCAGGATAAAGCGATTCCATACGTACAACGCCAGGAGGACATCGTGGGTATTGCAAACACTGGCACCGGAAAGACCGCAGCATTTCTCATTCCACTTATCGACCGCGCACTTGTGCATCCAAAGGAGCGCACTCTTGTCGTGGTACCAACACGCGAGCTTGCAACACAGATTGGCGATGAGCTTCGTGGCTTTGCTACAGGCCTCGGCATCATGGGGGCTGTGTGTATCGGCGGCGGAAATATTCGCGCGCAGATAGCACAGCTCGAGCGGGCGCGTTTCGTTATTGGAACACCAGGACGTCTCAAAGATCTCATTGAGCGCCGTCGTCTCGATATGAAGTCGATTACGTCTATCGTCCTCGACGAAGCAGACCGCATGCTCGACATGGGTTTCATCAATGATATCCGTTTCCTTTTCGCACAGATGCCACAGCAGCGTCATTCACTTTGTTTCTCGGCGACCATGTCACCAGAGATCCAAACACTCATCGGAGAGTTTTTGAAGAGCCCTATCAATGTGTCAGTGAAGACTGGTACAACTTCTCACAGCGTTGAGCAAAATGTGGTGCGCATTACTGAAGGGAAGTCGAAGTTCGCACTTCTCGAGGAGCTTCTTCGTCAGCCAGAGTTCAATAAAGTGCTCGTGTTCGGTGAGACCAAGCACGGTGTGGAGCGTCTCTCAAAGCAGCTCCTTGCAAAAGGAATTCGCGCCGAGTCCATTCACGGTAATAAGAGCTCCGGTCAGCGCAAGCGTGCGCTCGATGCATTCAAGAGCGGCTTTACGAAAGTGCTTGTAGCGACAGACGTCGCTGCTCGCGGCCTCGACATCACCGATGTCTCTCACGTGATCAACTTTGACGTACCACACAGCTACGAAGACTACGTACACCGCATCGGTCGTACTGGTCGTGGCGATGCAAAGGGCAAGGCCATTACGTTTGTTGAGCAAGGGCAGTAAACAGGTACACAAAAGAGAACCCCCGCGAGGCAAAGCCTCGCGGGGGTTCTCTACTTGATATATGGTAGAGCTATATTATAATATAGCTAAAGTATGCAAATAATTACAAAACAAATTATCGAACAGCTCTATCTTAGAGAAGGTCGATCTGTTGCATATATTGCAAAAAAGTTTTCTTGCTCAGAGAATAAAATTAATTATTGGGCACAGAAGTATGGTATTAAAAAACGCTCTATATCTGAAGCAGTGTATAGATACAACAATCCAAAAGGAGACCCTTTCACTGTACAAAGTCTTGTCACAGCAGAAGATTGGTTCCTATATGGATTGGGTATTGGCCTCTATTGGGGCGAAGGCAATAAAGCAAATACACATTCAGTTCGACTCGGAAATACTGATCCTGGTTTGATTCGCAAGTTTCTTCAGTTTCTCAACAGAGTATATAGGATTGATATAAAGCGACTTCGTTTTGGATTACAGATTTTTACAGACATACGCAGTGATGAAGCTTTACGTTATTGGTGTCGAGAACTGACTGTTTCTCCACTACAGTTTCAAAAAATAGTAGTGACAAGATCAGTGCAAAAAGGAACCTACACCAAAAAAGCAAAGTACGGGGTTCTGACGGTCTATTTTTCGAATGTAAAACTTCGTGATATCATCGTGTCTGCAATCACCAAATTGCAAAATGAATAAGCCAATTTAGCTCAGTTGGTAGAGCACTTCCATGGTGAAGCAGATCGCTTTCGCCCGCGAGTGTGGGAAACCTTCTCGATGAATCCCGAATAACGGTTAATAACCTAGAAACAAGGTCAAGACCGTGGCGTAAACGCCCGAACGACTGACAAGGGAAGCGTCGCCAGTAGTAAATACTGCGCACGCTCAATATACAGTCTAGTCCTCTCTCATAGTGTTTCCGTCGCAAAGAGAGGTAGAAACGAAGGAAGAGGTCCCCGGTTCGATCCCGGGAATTGGCTCCAGCGTAACGACAGAAATAAGTCATTTGAACCAGGGCCGGTTCGATCCCTACTGAAACAAGCGAAAAGGTGTGAAAGTAAACTTTCATAATCTTCGAGTGAAGTTTCAGGATGCTTTGCATTCAGGATCAGTATACCTTTTGGACATTTTTGTTGCTGCGCACAAAACCGTCTCAAAAGGTCTTGCGAAATGCCCCCAGCATTTCTCACCCGGGAATTGGCTCCAGTGGCACGGCACAGATGTAGGTTCGCCATCTTAGCTCAGTTGGTAGAGCGACTGCATCGTAAGCAGTAGGTCCCCAGTTCGATCCTGGGAGATGGCTCAAAAAAGCGCCAGTCAGATGACTGGCGGTCTGCGTTCGGTCATGGTAACTAGAAACTTACAATCGATACAGCATGGCTCAGGATCATTTGAGAGCTGAAGCAATCCGCACACCCTGCAGGTGCCTAGATACCGCAAATCTTCCGCGCTATCTACTGGTGAGTTGTCATTGTCAGGAGACACTTCATCTCGCCAGCAGAGATCGCCTACGATTATAATGAGATATCCCATAGCTCGCCCTTTCCTTACCGAAATGGTGTCCCATTGCATCCAATAGCCGTGCATACGTCACCCATGGTGCCCACATGCCCGTGCGCGCATGCGCCGAGGGTGGGAGAGCTCGGTAAACGCACGATCGTTTGTCCTGTCGCAATATTTTTTCTTTCAGCGATGGGTACGGCTGTGTCACTATTTTGTATTTCGTTTGTTTGGGTCATTTTGTTCTCCTTGTTCCAGGACTGGTATACTACACTTTATGGATAAAGCGCAAGCCGAAGAGCGTATCAAGGAGATAGACGAAGCGATGCTTCAGTCGGACTTTTGGAGTGACCCGCGCAAGGCGCAGGCGATGCTCAAAGAGCGTGAAGACCTCAAAGCTGCAGCGGAAGGCAAAGAAAAGTTTGACGGTGCGCCTGCAGTCATCACCATTGTCGCAGGTGCAGGAGGTGATGACGCTGAAGATTTTGCACGCATGCTCCTTTCTATGTATACACGTTTTGCAGAATGTCGTGGATGGAACGCGGTCATTGTTGATGAAAATCGAAATGATCAAGGCGGCTACCGCAACCTGGTGCTTGAACTTTCTGGAAAAGGCTCATATGGAATGTTAAAAAGTGAGTCTGGCGTGCACCGCCTCGTGCGCATGTCACCCTTTAATGCGTCGGGCAAACGACAGACTTCGTTTGTACTTGTGGAAGTGTCCCCTAAGGTAGAGGCGGAAGGCGAGCTGGCGCTCGTAGACGATGAGCTCGAGGTGAGCTTCGCCCGCTCCGGAGGAGCGGGCGGTCAAAACGTCAACAAGCGCGAGACCGCAGTGCGCATTGTGCACAAGCCCACAAATATTTCTGTGCATGTTTCAAGCGAACGAAGCCAAGAGCAAAACAAAAAACGCGGACTCGGACTCCTCGCGGGAAAGGTCTATGCGTTTACCGAAGCGCAGCATAAACGTGAGCTTGCGGGATTTTCGATAGAAAAAACCATGAAGATAGAATGGGGTTCGCAGATACGCTCCTATGTACTTCACCCGTATCAGCTCGTGAAAGACCATCGCACCGATGTTGAAGTGCGAGATATCCACCGTGTTCTCGAGGGAGACCTCAGTGCATTTCTAGACGTAGGGGGTGATGTAGCGTAAAATAGACGGGTGTTGTTTCTAGAAATTCAAGAATGATTTACTTCGATAAAGTCTCAAAGATATACAACGGCGATTCTATCGCCCTCGAAGATATCACCTTCCAAGTTTCTCCTGGCGAGTTTCTTTCTATTGTCGGTCATTCCGGCGCAGGAAAGACGACGCTTCTTAAAATGCTTATCGCAGAAGACAGACCCACACAAGGAAAAGTTTTTTTTGAATCACTTGATATTCACTCTATCCCGCGGAGCAAGCTTCCAAAGTATCGCCGCAAGCTCGGCACTGTCTTTCAGGATTTTAAACTCCTCCCTCACAAAACTGCATTTGAAAATATCGCCTTTGCTATGGAGGCAAACGGACGTTCTGATGCAGAAATAGCTGACAATGTACCGCAGGCCCTCGAGCTCGTTGACCTCGGTACTAAAATGTGGAATTTTCCGCACGAGCTCTCGGGCGGCGAGAAGCAGCGCGTTGCTATCGCTCGCGCTATCGTAAACCAGCCCGACCTCATCATTGCAGACGAACCCACCGGCAACCTCGACCCAATTGCAACGTACGAAGTTGTACAAATCCTTAAAAAGATCAACGACCTTGGCACGACCGTCATTATGACGACGCACAACAAGGGGGTTATTGATGCACTTGGGCGTCGTGTCATTACCATGGACGAAGGAAAAATTATTCGCGATGATGCAGAAGGTAAGTACGTACTGTAATATAAAGATATATGGGAATGTGGACAGGAGTTAAGCGCATGACGAAATCCGGCTTTGTCGGTTTTTGGCGCAATGCATTCGTCTCGCTTGCCGCTATCTTTGTGATGACCGTCACACTTTCTGTTATTGGTGTCGCGCTGTTGCTCAACCAGCTGCTCCATACCTCGCTCGACCAGATTCGCTCGAAAGTCGACATCAACGTCTACTTCGTGACCACTGCACAAGAGCAAGACATTCTTGGACTCAAGTCGTCACTTGAAGCACTTCCGGACGTTGCACAGGTGACGTACCTTTCTCGTGACTCGGCACTTGCTGAATTTAAGAAGCATCATGAGAATGACCAGCTCACACTCCAAGCCCTCGACGAGCTTGGCGATAACCCCCTCGGCGCTTCGCTCGCCATCCGTGCAAAAGAAACATCCCAGTACGAAGGCATTCAGTCGTTCCTCAAAGAAAAGCAATCTCTCGAAGACCCTGCAAAGCCTTTTATCCGCGAGACAAATTTTTATAAAAATAAAGACGCCATCGACAAGCTCACGCGTATTATAAACGGTGTTGAAAAGTTTACCCTTGTCACACTCGCGGTACTTATCATGTCGTCTGTTCTCATTACCTTCAATACCATTCGCCTTGCTATCTTCACGGCAAGAGAGGAGATCACCGTCATGCGCCTCGTGGGGGCGTCCAACTCATTCATCCGTGGACCATTTATTCTTCAGGGCATTATGTACGGGCTCATTGCTGGCATCGTGACACTTGCACTCTTTTATCCATTTACCATTTGGCTTGGCGGACTCACCGAGTCGTTCTTCCAGCTCAATGTGTTCCATTATTACGTCAATAATTTTTCAAGTATCTTTGTAAAGATTGTGGGTACTGGTGTGGTACTCGGCGCTGCGTCTTCACTCTTCGCGATTACTCGGTATCTTAAGGCATAAGGCACGGCATGGCATCAAAAAAGTTACAACAAACACGACAAAGAAAATATATCTTTGTCGTCGGCGGAGTCATGTCTGGTGTGGGAAAGGGTATCGCATCGTCGTCTGTTGCACTCCTCCTTAAAGCTCGCGGCCTCAAGGTCACCGCGCTTAAAATCGACCCGTACATCAACGTCGATGCAGGCACGATGAACCCCACCGAGCATGGTGAGGTGTTTGTACTTCGTGACGGCACCGAAACAGACCAAGACATGGGCAACTATGAGCGATTTCTCGAGACCTCACTCACGACTAAAAACTACATGACCACCGGTAGCGTGTATCTCGATGTCATAAAAAAGGAGCGCAACCTCGAGTACAAAGGCAAAAATGTAGAGGTAGTGCCGCATATTCCGCTTGAGGTCATTGGTCGTATCAAAGCGGCCGCAGAGCTTGCCGATGCCGACGTTACCATTGTAGAGATAGGTGGCACGGTGGGTGAGTACCAAAATATTCTCTTCCTCGAAGCCATCCGTATGATGAAAACGGAAATGAATGGCAACGTGGCGGTCATTCTCGTGTCGTACCTTCCTGTGCCGGGCTCCATTGGCGAGATGAAGACGAAGCCGACACAGTATGCGGCACGTACCTTAAACAGCGCGGGAGTTTTTGCAGATATCATCATTGCGCGGAGCCCCGTAGGAGTCGACGAGAAGCGCAAAGAAAAGATTGCGCAATTTTGTAATGTGAAGAAAGAGAACGTCATCTCTGCACCAGACGTACAGTCGGTCTATGATGTACCCATCAATTTTGAAAAAGACGGCATTAGCAAAAAGCTGTGTGACATCTTGCATCTCGACTGTAAGCATGAGGCAGAGCTTTCGGCGTGGAAAGCATTTGTACGAAAAACAAAAACTGCGAAAAAAGAAGTGAAGATTGCTGTCGTAGGGAAATACTTTTCTTCGGGAGACTTTGTTCTTTCCGATGTATACATTTCAGTACTTGAAGCTATCAAGTACTCTGCATATGCTGCGGGTGCGAAGCCTGTCATCACATATCTTTCCTCAGTCGATTTTGAAAAGGGCACTAAGAAGCTTGCTGATCTTAAAAAATACGATGGAGTACTCATTCCCGGAGGTTTTGGTGCTACGGGCGTGGAAGGCAAAATAAAAGCCATCGAGTATGTACGAAAAAACAAGATTCCGTACTTCGGTATTTGCTACGGCATGCAGCTTGCGGTCATTGAGTATGCACGCAATGTGCTACGGCTCCGTGGCGCGCATACCACCGAAGTAGATGCAAAGTCACCGTACCCCGTCATCGACGTTATGCCAGACCAGAAAGAAAAGATTGCACAGAGCAACATGGGCGGCACGATGCGCCTCGGTGAGTATGGCGCAGAGATTAAGAAGGGTACACATGCCGCAAAGGCATACAAAGTATCGCGCATTGTGGAGCGTCATCGCCATCGTTACGAAGTGAGCCCTGAGTACATTTCAAAGCTCGAGGAAGGCGGTATGGTATTTTCAGGACATTCAAAGGACGATCTCCTTATGGAAATAGTCGAGCTTCCTACAAATGCGCATCCGTTTTTTATAGGTGTACAGTTTCATCCAGAGTTTCTCGCTCACCCACTTCGTCCGCATCCTATTTTTTCAGCGTTTATACAGGCGGCACTCAAGAGCAAGAAATAGTCTTGTGGCGCAGAAGAGGCGCCCACTGCGTGGGCGCCTCTTGCTTTTTCTATTTTATATAGTATAGTACGCTTTGTTCTTTGGGAGGTTGAAATGGAAAAAACGTACTTGATACGTTGCAAGAAGATAGTTGATGGACGCGAAGTGAAATACCATCTCGACTGGGGATGGTCCCCCTCATTTTACAAGCATGTGTGGACGTACTCTGAAGCGGGGACAAGGGGACATAAGTGCAGAGGGTTGTTACTGCCTTCGCAGCTGAAGTGTCTTTTTTCACACTTTGGACTGAGGCGATACAAGCACAGCCCAACATACAAAGGAGCTCTCGGTATGTCGCCCGCAAAGCTCTGCAAGCTCCGCAGAAAACGTGAAGCAAAAGAAGAGTTTTCGATGCTGGTCATGCGGAGTGACCGTATCGGTGAGCCATCCCTCGCAGAAGAAGTGCACTAATTGCCAAGGCGTCCCACTAAGGGGACGCCTTGTTTTTTATTAACTTTAGGAGTAGTTTTTATATAGATTGTGCCGAACATGACGCAGTCATGAAAAGTGGAGGAAAGCATGGGAGAGAAGTCAGTAAAGTACTGTGGAAAAGAGCAAGACCTTGCTCAACAGTATAGTTTGCTCACTAGGCGTGGCGATGGCGACTCGCTCGACTTTGGTCAGAAGGACCCAAGGCTCGGATGGATGAAGTCTAGTCAAGATGGTGGCTGCAGGTGGTTTGATGACGGGCCGATTGTCCCTGCGGACATACCGGTCTTACTCCAACACTTTGGCCTCACTGTTGGCCAGGACGATCGATTATCTCAGTTTGAGACGGTGCGGTATATGTCGCCAGCAGAACTCATCGCTATACGTCGAAAGCTTGAGGCTCGCACAGGAGCGAGGAAGCTTGAGGCCATAAGCGACCGGTGCGGCGGGCATATTCCCGCAGAAATGGTCACATGCGCCGAGCGCGTATTGGCATAAATAAAAGGCGCTCGCTTACGAGCGCCTTTTCCCCTCCCCCTGTGCCGAGGGGGAAAAATATGATATTCTAGCTCCGCGCATGAGCGCATTTTTCATTGCCGAAATTGCGCTAGGTGGCAGGGAAGTAACACACAGAAACACACACATTGCCGATTCATCTAGTGGTAAGCAGAGCTTGCTTCGACGGCGCTCAGATTGAGAGTGAACGTTCACGTCAATCTTCGCTTGTCGAAATAGGATGCCATCTGGAGGAAGTCATTGGGGCTTTGAAAGTCTGGGAGACTTTCAAAGAAGGTTGTCGAAACTTTGTGACCGCAGGGAAGCAAAGTATCATACAACCTAAATAGATTCTGTAAGAATCGAGTCCCTGAAAGGGGGAGACACGCACACATTGCCGATTCATCTAATGGTAGGATGCTTCCCTCTGGAGGAAGTCATTGGGGTTCGAGTCCCTGATCGGCAGCAAGTCTGAAGTAGAGGCATTTACAGGGGTCCGTGCGAATATGTCGTACGGACTTTTGTATTGTAAATCAACGATATTTCGATTAAAGAGAGTGGAGTTCGATAGTGCTTCCGAAAGGATTATACGCTTTTGCTCTGATGATGCCTCAGTGTACTGTTTGGACATTGTAAATCCTTGTTTAAACTTAGAATAGATGAGTTCGATAGTTGTACGCGGGTCGGGGTTACTATGTTCCAGATCAGTAATTTGTTTTTTAAGATTCACTGAGTCGTTTTCGATAATCTGTAGTTTCTCTCGATACAGAGCCTCATCAATGTCTCCAGTCGTGAAAGTATCTACCAGACGTGATTTACGCATGGTGAGTGATTCTAGGGCTTTTCGCGCGGTATCTAGAGCGTGGTTATGGTAAGTTCCATCTTGTTCCATTTCCTCTAGTTTTGCTTTGTACACGATATTAATCATTTTTTCACTAATTCGTAGCTTTTCCATATCTTTGGCAATATGGTCATGGAGTTTTTGTTCACTCGCATTAAAAGATTTCTGTATACACCCACCCTTACCATTAGTGCAATGATAGTAAACGTATTTATCTTTCTTAATTTCGGCAGTGACCGCACAACCACAAGAATGACATTTGATAAAACCAGAGAGCGTAAAGCCTTTTGTTTTGGCACGAGGTCGAGTTTTAATCCCTGCTAGTTCTTGGCATCGGTCAAATAGGGTTTTAGAAATGATAGGTTGGTGATTACCCGTATAGTATTTTCCACCTGTTTCCATTACACCATAATAAAACGTTCGATTAACAATACGCTGAATACTCCCACCATAAACCCGTTTATTTGATTTGGTTCTTAAACCTTGCTCGTAGAGTAAGGAGGAGATTTGTTTATAGCTGTGAAGACCACTCGCGTAGAGTTCAAACATTTTTGCAACGTAGGGAGCACGCACAGGGTCGAGGATAATCTTCTTAGTAGCTTTGTCATTGAGATACCCAAAAGGAGCACCATTTATCCAGTCACCACGTTTTAATTTTTCACGATTACCACGCTTAACGTTGATACTCTTTTGGTCATTTTCAAGTTTTGCTTGAGAACCAAGCATCATGAACATGAATTTACTATTTGGGTCATTGATAAACATTTGGGAATAGGTTTGTACGCATGCAAGTTTTCCTGCATCCATTAAATCAATTACCATGCCCAAATCACCAGCATTTCTAGAAATTCGGTCAGGAGCCCACGTTAGTATTGCGTTGTATGTGCCAAGTTGTATACCTTTAATCATGCGATTGAACTCAGGTCGTTGCCCAGTCACTTTTGCAGAATGAGATTCCCGTATAATTTCAACGATTTCTAGTTTATCTCGTTTAGCGATACGCATCATTTCAGTTTCTTGGGCATCAAGAGACATAACTTGACGGTCTTCACTTTCAGATGATTTTCGTACGTAAAGAATATAGCGGTTCATGTTTTGCATTATTACACTAGAAGTCAGAACTGCAATCATTGACGTTATCCCAAATGTGTTTCTCGTCAAGGTTTCTGAGGTCAATTTTTTCGCCCGCAGGTATATTATCCATGTTTATTTGGACAATACGTCGTTTGAGTTGTTCGAGATTCTCTTTTGTTATTTTGAATGTGTCGTCGATGCCATATGGCGAAGTTATGACGATAAAAGGGGAGTTGAGAGGAATTTGTCCTCCTTTATAAAATAGAGTAAAAGGATAGCGATCAGCAATCTTTAGAAGCTGTTCAAAAGGTAGGCTAAATTCGCGGATGTCGTCGATAAGAAGGCATTCATTCTGGGTATATCCTGTTCCGAGCCAGTCGTGTGAAGATACGGAACAGATATCTGTGAAACTTTTGTATACGAGGGATGTTTTTCCAATACCCGTTGGTCCAAAGATCCAAAATACTTTTGGTGGAATGCTAGGGTCTCTGTGGGGAAGGTAGTACGATCGAAGCCCTTCAGCATAACGAAGCTGCTGATGGTTTGATACAAGTTCATCTACGAGAGGCGCAATATTTTGTGGGTTATTCTTCACACCTTCTTTTATTTTTCTTAGATCAGTTCGGTCCCCTTGTAGTAAAGGTACGCCGAACTCAAAGGAATTTCCACCTTTAGATACGTAGTTTTTATTTTGCTCAACTGTTCTGTTTGCAATCTCAATATGGAATTTGAGTAGTTTTCCATTCCTTTTAAAATTAAAGTAATTCTGAAGATAAGTAAGGCGTTGTGCTTCGTTCAGCTCTATATAGCCCTGTATATGTTCAGTCTTTGTCTCTGGCGCAATTTCTAAGCCATAGCAAATATATCGGTGATTGTCTAACCCAGATGCTAATTTGTGGAATCGTCCCAGATCCTTTTTGATGTAGTTGTGTATGGTAAAGCAGTATCGACGGCTTTTAATGTCTTGGTTACTCATAATTTTCTTTCTTGATGTCCCGAAGTCGGGGTAATACTATCCCCGACTTCGTTCCATCGTCTTTATGCGATTGTAGCCGAAAGCGAGCCGGTGCAAGGGCGGCTACGCCAACCCTTGCACCTTGCTCTCTGCTTCCGGCTTTCTCCGCAGTTAAGACGATTGGGAACATACTACGTGTAAGAGACAGGAGTTGGAGTTGAGCTTCATTCTCATTCACCAAAACACCGTATGTGTCATACAGTTCCTTTTGATATTCTTTAATGAGGTTTTGAGAGAAGTTCGATTTTTCCACTGTTCCTGACAAACAGGACACTTGAAAGACACAAATACTAAAACGACCCCCATTTTCATGGGATTTAGTATTTGTTACCTTCTAGCGGATGAATCGGTTAGCGAACCATTGCCGTGTACACAACCAGATATGCCCCCATATAATGAGTGGTGCAGGAAATGGCCTTACCTGCTCACTATAGAGACGCAATTGATAACGATGCAACTGACAAGGTACTGTATTCCACCATTATCCTGTTTTGAAACAGGCTGTCAAATATGGCAAAAAGTATGGCTAGAAAAGCTGATTTATCTCAAGACTGAGGGCGCGTGCGATTTTTTCAATATTAGTGAGAGTGATATTCTTTTCTCCACGCTCTATCATTCCAATGTAGGTGCGATGTACTCTCGCTAGTTCACCAAGACGTTCTTGTGAGTAGCCACGTCGAGTACGTTCATCTCGTACGCGTTTGCCAAACTGGATAAGAAGTTTTGAACTCATTACATACAGCGTAATGAGTTGCTAACCATGGTTCTACATACTATAGTTAGCACAAATGAGTAACATCATATCCACTAAAGAGGAGCTGATTTTAAATCAGGCACTCAACAAACTGGGTATTGAGACTATATTGCAGTACTGGGATGGTCATAAACATGTAGATATTTATGTCCCGAAAGGCAAAATTTATATTGAAGTAGATGGTCCAAATCATGTTACGGATGTGAGGCAATTGATCTCTGATTTTCAAAGAGACCATTATTCGGATGATGCTGGTTTTCATACGATCCGCATTTCTTCAGATTCTGCCTTTGAACATGCAGAACTTATTGCCGAAACTATTGCAAAGTATTTAATGCAGATTGCAGTCTAAAGTTGGGAGCGTATACTGAGAGAAGGAGTATCTTCATGAAGAGTTATTTACTGTAAGCCCCATCTGACTAACGTTTCTCCAATAAAAAGATGAAAAGTATTCTCTTTCCCTTTAGTAAAAACTATACTCAATTAAAAAACTATTGGTGGCACCGATTGCTAATTGTCGCTTTTATTTTGGCAGTATCTTTTTCTGGTATCTTTGTATGGGTATCTTCTAATGAGGCAGATAGCAGTGTTTATGTAAGTTGTTTAACAACTGAGATATATGTATATGACAATTCAAAATCTCCTGATGCTGATCAGAAATATGAGGCAGGAAAGAAGAGATGTTCTGAGTCTTTTGATCAGTATAGACATCCTTTAATCAATTTGATTTTTGGGCTGGTTACGGCAGCCATTACATTTTATGTACTTCAGGTAATCTACTATAAACTTGCCTTATACATTGTTTATGGCAAAAAATCTTAAGACAAAAGTAGGCTCGAGAAATTTCCTTATGACTTAGGAAGTGACTATTCTTTCTCAAAAATTAGCTTTTACGTAAAGCAAAAGAGGTGAGATAAATTCTGATTTCATAGCAAGCAGCCAGCTCGAGAAAAAGCATGCTGGGCATCCTGCGATAGGAAATCGAAAAGGTTATCGACGAATTGTGAGCAAGGCGATACAATTTGTAATACAACAAGAACATGTCCAGAAAGGACGGAATACAAATTTATTTTATATAATTTATGAAGTTTAAGGAAATCGAACTCAATTATCCTACACAAAAAATCTTCGTTCTTGGAGCAGGTGCATCAGCTGATTATGGAATTCCAACTTGGAGTAGTCTTTCTGAGATGGTTATAAAGCATCTAGATAAGGACACTCAAGGTAAGTACAAGTATAAAACAGAGATATGTACCTGGTTGGAAAAAGTGGGCGATAAAACTTTAGGGAAAACATACTCAACAATTGATGAGTGTATAAGTGCAGAATCTGTTACAACAAAATACCGAATAACAGGTACAGATATAGAGGAAGAGATATTCAAAATTATTAGTGAAGTTTTTTCAGAAAAATATCACAAAAATGAAGATGGTTGGATACATAAGTTAAGTATGAAGGTTGTCGCGGATGAGTTGGGAGGCCTGGAAAGACAAATTATGTTTGTAAATTATAACTATGATGATGTTTTGGAAAAAAACTTTCTCAATTTTGAGTCATTGAGTCATAAGCAACGTGAGTTGATTCATGGAGAAATAATTAGCATTTTATCTGGTAAAAGGCTCCTTGCCTTGCATCCGCATGGCGCTTTTGGCCCAAACGATGAGGATTGTCGCATATGGAAGTCGGTTAAAACAATAAAAACTGGGAAGGGATACACTGATGCAATTTCTTGCTACGATAGTGGAGGATACTTACTCAAGAGTCCAGTGCATTATCCATACAAATTCACACTTTATATAATGGGACTTGGAGGAGGAATGTTTATCAACCTTCCAAAATTAAAATTTAACGAGCTTATTGAAAAAATTTACGTGACTGTTAGAGACGAGGC
>JAYVPP010000080.1:0-17926 GCA_043757305.1 Candidatus Kaiserbacteria bacterium | reverse complement strand
CGGTGCTTCACTTTTACAATGAGTGCTTTTGCACCCTGCGATATGGTGTACTCTGGTCGCATCGCTGCTGCCTCTTCCGAAGTGCGCACTGGTGCATGCTCAAATGTTTCAAACCACACACCACGCTCCGTAAGGAGCGTGGTGATTTTTTCTGTGACGGGGTGATAGCTATTCATAAACTCGCTTTTCGTACTTTCTTATGGGAGCATCTGCAGTCCAAAAGCTGGTCTTTGAGGAACGGAGTGGAGCAAAGTTTTGGGCGAAGCTGCAATGAACGAGCGCTGGCGAGTGAATGGTCGCATAAGGAAGTATGAGAGGCGAATGGAAACTATTTGAACTGCTACCCGAGCGCATCAATCCCCGGCTTGGTACCCTTTTCCAAAAACTCGAGCATGGCACCACCTGCGGTAGATACATGCGTAAACTTTTCATCAAGACCGAGTGCTTCGATAGATGCAACTGTGTCGCCCCCACCTACGATCGCGCGAACTCCCGCACGAGCGACACCCTCAGCAAATGCTTCCGTACCCGCAGTAAACCCGCGCTCATAAAAACCAAGTGGACCATTCCACAGCACGGTGCCACCGGCCCGAAGCGCATTGAGCATTGCTCCCACTGAGCGCGGACCAGCATCCATGACGGAGTCGATAGGAAGAATGCGACCCGGCACAGTATCTCGAGCAGAACCATCGATGGACTGCACGCGGACATCAACGGGAAGTATGACTTTTTCAGACGAAATAATATCAGCGTCTGTAAGCGGCACATCACTGGTAAGCGACGCACCCACAGAAACTCCTCGAGCTTCCCACACATCGTGTGCGAGTGCGCCACAGACGTAGATCCGGTCGTACAATGCGAGAAACTTTTTCACCAACGGAAGCTTCGTATCAAACTTTGCTCCGCCAATCACGAAGATTGAAGGTGACGTGGGAGTAAATGCTTTTGAAAGTTCTGTAACCTCACGAGCAAACCCAAGCCCTGCATACGAAGGAAGATATTTTGGAATACCCACAATCGACGCGTGTGTTCTGTGCGCCACGGAAAAGGCTTCGTTCACATAGAGGTCGCCATACGACGCGAGTGTGCGGGCAAACGTATCGTCGTTGTCTGTTTCGCCGTCATACCCACGGAGGTTTTCGAGAAGAAGTGCGTCGCCGTCTCGGAGTGCGGCAATGGCATCAGTTACTTCCGCGCCCATGAGTGCCGGCACAAATATTGCCTTCATATACTGTGTAAGCGCAGCGTGTACTGGTGCGAGTGTTTCTTCTTTTTTACGGCCAATGTGCGAAAGAAGAATGACGCGTGCTCCGCACTCGGTGAGGTACGTGATAGTCGGCAACGCTTCACGAATACGAAAATCATTTGTCACATGACCACCGTCTACCGGCACATCAAACCCGACACGGACGAGCACTTTCTTTCCACGCAACTCTTGTTCACTCTGCGTATCAATAGTTTTCATACAAAACATTTCTACTTACCGCCTTGCTCCACACTGCGAATAATAGAAATAAAAGCATCCGGCTTCAGACTTGCGCCTCCCACCAGGAAGCCATCGATGTCACCATCTTTCATGAGCATGGGCGCTGTCGTCTCATTGACCGAACCTCCGTAGAGGATGGGTACACGAAGTGCGATGGTACGGCCATAGAGCTCTACTAAAATCTTTTGAATAAACAATTTCATTTCGTGTGCGTCATGAGGAGTTGCTGTTTGACCCTTGCCGTCACCTGACGAAATCGCCCATACTGGCTCATATGCAATGACCACGCGCGCAATATCTTTGCGAGACACACCAGAAAGCCCTTCGCGTACTTGCGCTTCGACAAAGGAATAATATTTTCCATGATGGTCCCGCTCTCGTTCGCCCACACACACGATTGGCATTATGCTCTTTCCGAGAAGTGCCCGCACTTGCGTGTTTACAATCGCATTCGTCTCCCCTTCTGCTCGACGTTCGGAGTGCCCCACGATCGTGGCCACCACTCCATATTCTTTAAGCATTACTGCAGAAATGGAACCAGTGTGCGGACCAACATCACCCGCATGCACCGTTTGCGCCGCAAGAAGATATGGTTTCTTAATCACCTTTTTTACGACGCCCAAATGAACAAAGGAAGGTGCAATGATGACCGTAGTTTTCGGACGGGCGTATTTTGTCTGAAGTGCGACTACAATCTTTTCTGCTTCGCGAGCAGTTGCGGGGTTCATTTTCCAGTTGCCGATAACGAACGTCGGTCGTGAAGATTTTTTCATACCTCCGATTGTATCATGGCGTAGCTAACGCTACTGTTTCTCCTGCCACTCGATGAATTTGTACGTATCAGACGTATGCGGAGTAAGTGGTGGTGGGTCGGAGACAAGGCTACGATCGTAGGAGTTGCTACGTGTTTGGAAACCAGATATAACACTCGACCCTGATGACCACTTTGTTCCCTCACGTCCATTTGAAACGATAGTCCCTTGCACAGTGAGAGAATTACGAAGTATATATGAGGCGTACGTGCCAGGGAGCGCCTCGCTGCCAGCGTGCAAACTATCGCAGTCATCCGAGCAATAGTGATTACGCCCAAAGCGACCCGTCTGCGCGACAAAGATACCTTTCAGCGTCATATCATTCGGCACATCGACACCTACAAGTACATCTTTTTCTGCAATCGCCAAGAGACCGACATTGGTGCTTGTGCCGTAGGTAATGTTGTTGACAAGAACCATACTTGGATCGATACCGCCCGTCGTAACGTTTGCAGCGGCAACAGTCATTTTTGTATTCACGACACCCTCAAGCCATACTTTGTCTTCAAGAAAAAGAATTGAGCATGCAGACGGGATCGGATAGTTCCCCACCAGAGTTTGTGCAGTGATGATATTGCGCTCGTACTGCCAACTATTTTCTGTGGTATATCCCCATACGTTTGCAGTGTTAGTTACCGAGTAGAGATCAAACGTGTTGTTGCTTTTTATAACGACGTGATACCCATATACACCAGACGGACCGAAATATTTGCCAGTTGATTGTGCCTTGGTTTTCATTGCGGCGAGGTCCACAGAAAGACCGGTGAAGTTAATAGGTGGTGATGGCCAACTCCAGAAATTTGTATTTGCACCCGCACCAAACACCCCGTTTTGTGTGGCGGAAGGAGAACAACCGAACGACGCGGTACACGACCACGTATCAAGACCGGACGATACCGTCGAGAGGTTTGTACCGTCCATGCGGATGCCACCATTGCTGTAGTAGGGACCGACGATGGTTCTATCTGATCCTGCCCACACGTTTGAGTTAATAATATAGGCGAACTCTGACACAGTCGGACGCGCATATTTTCCATACACAGCACGTTTTGCTGTAGGGTCTGCATCGATGGTGCCCGTCGAGGTGATGTCGATAGAACTGATGTCACCGCACACAGTTTTACTAGAAATAGTAAGTGCGAACTGCCCAATACGGCCGAGCTCGGGGTCTTCGTATGGAATGATATAGGGCTGTGGGCTCGTCGTGCCGTTGGTCACATCGTTTGGAAAATGTGCGAGGTGCCATTTGTAGTAGTCGAGCCCAGCCTCTGCAACGTTGAGTGCGCGCTCACGGTTTATTTTATGCTCTTCAGACGTACCTTGTGAAACCACAAACGCGGTGAAGGACACCATGATGGTAAAAAACACACTTCCAAAGATCAGAATAAGTAAAAGGAGATATCCGCGAGTAGGTGTTGAGACGTTACGCATCATATATGTAGTATACAACTCATATCGGTGAAGGTTAAAAATTAACCTTCAGATTTCGCGGTGCTGTAGAGGAACGAAGTGTAAATTCTCCCGGAGTTCTACCAGGGTCCACGTTGATAATCATGGTGGTCTGAATATAGCGAACGTCCGTCACCGTACTCGTAGCTGAAGCGGGTAACCCGTTATCAGTGTAGTACCGAAAGGTCGACGTTGCTTGGGTATTGTTGCGTACATACTCTGACACTACGTACGTTTCGTTTGGTGTCGTCGAGTATACCGGTGGCGAGCCCGTCGCATTATAAATATATTTATAGAGCGTTGTTCCTGACAATACATAGTTCACATATTCGATACTTTTATCACTATCGATGTTACTGTAAAACCCAATCGAGCTAGTACCCATCGTTGCAAGGGGATACGTGCCCGTGTCGCTGTACGTCATCTCGCGCATGTCGCGAACAATAAGCTCGAGGCCTCGGCGCGCAGAGTTTACCTCATATGCTTGCGCAAGCGTATATGCATTTATGCGATAAAACGTTGAAATCGCATCAAAGAGCGCAATGAGAAGCACAGAAAAAATGCCCACTGTGACAATCATTTCAACTAATGTAAAGCCGCGCAATTTCATATCGTTAGGGTGTCATGGTGATGTTAAGTATTGTGGCACCTGCGACTGTCACGTTGGTGAGTGTGTCGTCTAGGTATCCTACACTTTTTGCCACGAGTGTGTAGTCTGACGCAGAGGGCATTGCGGAGAAAAACGCATTGCCACATGCTGACGCGCTTTTTGTAACATCATATCCAGTGCGCGTCATCTGTACCTGCGCGCCGAGGAGTGGGGTACCAGACACCGAGCGGACATACACACGCAGTGAGTTTGTGGTATGTGGAGAAAGCACAAGCGTGGTAGTGGTTGACTCACTTGGAGAAACTGATATCGGCAGCTGTGGACACACATCGCTAATGTCATATCCAGTTGCACCATTTACGGCCATGGTATACGTATCCCATTCTAGATTTCCAATAGTAATGGCGCCGACTGCATTTGTCGTAGTGGCGGTTTGGTACTTTGGAATAGCGGCGCCCACACCTGTAGTACCGATTGTTTTGGTACCCGTAAGCGTAAACGCAATGTTTGGAATAGGTACATTTGCGGCCTGATACTCGATGAGCCAATCCAGCAGCTGCGGAGTGTTAGATGCGTTCGTCGTCGACAGTGTTGCGCCAAGTGAAAGCTGCGGGTATGTGGCTGCCGGAATACCGCTAATATCGATGGCAGTAGCTGCGAAACCCGCGGCATTGTTAGGGAGCACTGCATCCGGCACAAGAACAGGTGTTCCCGATGCATTTATTTGATAGAGGCTTATTAAAATAGATGTATTCGCAGCGAGTGTTTTTGACCACCTCGCCTGATTCCATGAAATGAGACCCGAAGGTGCTGTGGTCGTCCCATATACCGTGCCGGTTGCTGCGTACACACTTGAAGAACTCGTGAGAATAACAGCACCACCTGACACAGTCGTACTCGACAGCGCAGCAATCTTGCTCGCATCAGTGAAAGTATCGCTAGCCTGATAGAGTGTCGGTGGCGCCACAGTTTTCACTGTCATCGTTGCGGTGCGGTCGATGGCGAAGTTGACCGTCGACACACCGCTCACCACCACCGCAACGTTTGCAGGATTAGGGTTTGGAATTGATGTAGTCGCTGTATATGTCTGTGCGGTGGAGTATCCTGATTTTGATGCAATGATCTGGTATCCACCGCCTGCAGGTGTACCGGGGAACATGACTTGTCCTGTTCCATCGGTATATGCAGTCACATCGACAGGGTTGGTCGCTGACGCATTTAGAATACGCACTGTTGCTCCTGCAATAGGTACCGCTGCTGCATTAAACACATTCGCAATGAGGGTGCCGCCTCCTGCAGTAGACTCTATTCCCTTTGGAATAACACTGGTTACCAAGATAACCGAGCGAGAGGAACCACGCTGTACCCACGATACTTGAACTTTTGCTGTTTTGTAATCTGCGGTGATACCGTTTGTATCCGCTACACCCACGCCATCAGCAGGAGAATCTTCATATTGAATAAATGTACGACGGTTGTAGGTAATACCGTTTAAGACGACGGCTTCATTTTGAGCAAGAGCACCTGAGGGAATACCGAGTGCCGTTCCCACCGAATCATACGGAAGTGACCGAATATATTCGATGCGTTCATTTGCCAGCGCAAGCGCCCCTGTTTGGGCTCGTGTCTGGGTGAGCAATATGAGTGAATACTGGAACCCCACAATGAGCCCACCAAACACAAGCGTGAGGACAGCCGCAGCAACGAGCACTTCCACGAATGACATTCCTCGTATTCGTTGCGCACCATTCTGAAGGATACTCATAGGTAGACGATGACTATCCAATACTATCTGAGAGGGAATAAATCGGAGCGATCATCGCGAGCGCAAAGAAGCCGACGCCGGCACCGATGACGACCATCAGGATTGGCTCAATGATCGTCGAAAGATCTTTTGTCTTTTGTTCTACTTCGTTTTCATAAAAAACCGCAAGCTGCTCAAGCATTTTTGCAATTTGCCCTGTCTCTTCACCCACCGCAATCATTTCACCAACCAGGACTGGGTAGAGGTCTTCTCTCTCCATAAATACCTCAGACAGTGGGCGTCCTTTCTCGACGCGTGACGCAGCTTCAACAAGAACTGCTTTGTAAAAAGAATTTTGCACCACATCGTTTGTGATGTTGATTGCGCCTATAACATCTACACCTGACGCCAAGAGTGATGACAATGTACGTGCAGTGCGAGCTGCATTGGTTTCTTTTGCCATGACGCCGATGACGGGTATATGAATGACAAACCAATCAAATGCTCTCTGACCATAGTAGGTACGAAGCAAGGCCATAAAACCAACCACACTCCCTATCATCATGCCGATCGCAATAAGCGAATGGTTCGCGAGAAAATCGCTGAGTCCCATGACCACTTTCGTCGATGTGGGGAGCTCAGTTTTGAGCTCCTTAAATGTCTTAGTCAGGGTCGGAATCACATAGATCATCATCAGCACTCCGATGGACAACATCACCACCACCACAATCGATGGATAGATCATCGCGCCCTTAATTTTCTTTTGGAGATTTGATGAGCGCTCCATCTGGGTAGCAAGAACACTGAGTGCACCCGCCATGGTGCCGCCTTCTTCACCTGCGCGCACCATCGATATATAGAGACGACTAAAAATACGCGGGTACGCGGCGATGGTGTCATGGAAGGCGATGCCTTCATTGAGTCGCGCATTGATGGCACCAAGTGCCGCTTTGAACGTCTTGTTTCTCGTCTGGCGCTCACCCACAGAAAGTGCCCGAGAAAGTGGGAGACCCGCGGTAAGCATCGCAGAAAGGTTGCGGGTAAACATCACAATTTCATCTTGTTTGACCGAACCAAAAAATGCCAGAGCGGAGCCTACGATCGAAGCTCCTTGCGCGGAAAACTTTTTTGTTTCTTCAACAGACGTCACTGTATGACCACTCGCGCGAGCGACTTCGTATACTGCAAAGCGGTCTGTAGCCTCTACTGTTTCAGTGACGCGTTTTCCTTCTGTATCTGTTCCTGTATAGGTAAAAAGTCCCATGATTATTCAGATATTACGCGGAGCACTTCTTCGATCGAAGTGATACCGCGAGCTGCTTTCATAATGCCATCCTCGAGCATGGTGAGCATACCCTCGCTCTTTGCTTGCTTTTCAATGTCTGCGGCAGTGGCACTCTTCATAATGAGCTCTTTGATAGTCGAGTTTACCGGCAGCACTTCGTGAATACCTATGCGACCCTTGTAGCCATCATCAGATTCAGTCGCACCCTTTGGTCGAAAAAAGGGAATCGTCCGCCATGTCGCGCGCCCATCCACAACTTTTTCCTCTTTGAGAGCGGCGAGTACACGCTCGAAGTCGATATGCTTTGAGAGATTTGCATATTCGTCATCAGAAAGATGGTATTGTTCTTTGTTTTCACCAATCATTCGCACGAGCCGCTGACCGATAACAACCTTTAGTGTCGACACGAGGAGAAACGCTTCAGAACCCATATCGATGAGACGAGCGACGGTCGCCGACGCAGAGTTTGTGTGCACAGTCGCAAGCACCATGTGTCCGGTAAGTGCAGCATTAATAGCAAGCGACGCTGTTTCTTCGTCGCGGATCTCTCCTACCATGATGACATCGGGGTCTTGGCGCATGAGGGAGCGCAGGCCTGCAGCAAAGGTAAAGCCGATCTCAGGTTTTACTTGTGTCTGGTTGATGCGTGGCATCTGGTACTCGATAGGATCTTCGATTGTCGACACATTCACGTCCGGAGTATTTAAAATATCGAGCACTGTATAGAGCGTGGTAGTTTTTCCTGAGCCCGTAGGGCCCGTGATGAGGATGATGCCCGAGGTTGCTTTTGTAGCTTCGTGAATACGCTCGAGACCGCTACCGTGAAAGCCGATACCTTCGAGGTTGAAACCTGACCTACTTTCACGGAGCAAGCGCATCACGATCTTTTCGCCGTAATACACCGGAAGGACGGATACACGAAACGCCACTTTCTGTCCTTCCATTTCCATCTTGAAACGACCATCTTGTGGGAGGCGTTTTTCGTCGAGCTTAAGATTTGAAAGTACTTTAATGCGCGCAACAATGGTAGAGCCCGCATGGCGCGGAAGTGTCATCGCGTCATGCAACAAGCCGTCGATGCGATAGCGAACGATGATTTCACTCTCTGCAGGCTCGATATGGATGTCGGACGCATTTTGAATGAGGGCATGACGAAGGAGTGTGTCGACAATGCGCACCACTGGCAAGTCTTCTGCCATTTTCTTTAAGTCCTCCTCGCTCTTTTCCTCTCCTGACTCTTCAGCAATAATCTTGAGCGCGTCTGTTTCCTTCACAATGATGTCGCCGAACTCATCTTTGAGGGTTTTTTGGTACTGGCGTAGCACCGACTTCATCGACTCGGTGTCAGTAAGACGTGGCAAGATCTTAAGTCCTACTTTTTTCTTGATGAAATCAATTGCGGGAAGATCCGCAGTGTCAAGCATGGCGACCTCGAGTGCGTCATCGTGTTTTTTAAACGCGATGATGTTGTGGGTACGCGCAATCGGCTCCGGAATGAGCGAGAGTACGTCAAAATCTATCTTCCTATCTGCAAGCGAAATAAACGGAATACCGAGTACGTACGATTCGATACGACGAAGGTCATCAATGGAGACCGACCCCTCATTCACGAGCACCGTCGAGACAGGCACATGTTGCTCGAGCGCTTTTTTTTCGGCACTCTCAAGGTCTTTCCGCGGCAGAAGCCCGGAGTCAAGGACGAAACGTTTCAGTTGTTCATCTTTGATTCGCACAAATAGTATATATAAGAACCTCCCACAAAGAGAGCGTATACATATAGTATAACAGCGCCGCGCTAGCAATGCGCGCGGCGCTGTAGACAAATACACTGTTTGCAACAGCTGCTATTCCCTCTCGCTCGCGGATATGGTTATAAAAAATCACGGCGATGAAATCGCCGTGATTGCTGTTGTTTTCTTTTTGCAGTAGAACTTGTGCTCGCCAATGACCGCACACTTATCGAAGAGGCCGAACCAGCCCGTATCTGCACCGACAACAGTTTGGTAGGTGAGCGCGCCGCCCGTCGGGTCGTAGTAGTGACCTGTGCTGTTGTAAACACCGAGGACGACGCCTGCAAGTGCATACGAGCCTTGGAGTTTAAACCAGCTACTCCAAAGCTTGACCGCTTCAGGCTTTCCATCGCAGAGGTAGCTGAAGTCGCAACCCTTTCCACGATCACTGCCGTCTTGTATCACCGTAACAACAGTTTTAGGATATTGTGCGTTGTGGATTCGATTGAAAACAACTCCAGCAATGGCGAGCTGACCTTGGAGTGACTCATTGCCCGCCTCAAAATAGAAGGCTTCGCCGAGTGTTTGCACACTCGGAATGAGGTTGGTATAGGCAGTCCACGACGCGCAGGTAATAACGGTGGCCGTGCTGAGGTTTTGGAATAACTTCCAAAATGAACGCATGTAGGTGTTTCCTTTCTCTGAGCTTGAAGAACGTTTGAGCTCTTTGTACAGTATAAAAAATCGTCTGTCAATGTTTTTCCCGAGCCGCGCACACCATTTGACACCTCACACACTCCTGCTATACTCAACTTGTTACTCGACGTCGGCAATACCTGCCGGCATTTTTTATACCCAAATATATGTTTGACCTTAAAGTTATCAACTCTGTCATCGACCAGATGGGAGAGGAACGCGGCATCAGCCGTGACAAAATGCTCGACGCCATCGGCCAGTCCCTAGCAACCGCATACAAGAAAGAATACGGAAAGCGCGGCCAGATTGTGCGTGCGCATTTTGACATTGCGAGCGGTGCAACTGAGTTTGAACAAGTGAAGATCATCGTTGACGAAACTATGGTTCGCATGGACGAGCCAGTGACCGAAGAAGAGGAGAAACCAGAAGGTCGTGGCGAACGCCGACGCGAAAAGGAAGAAGAACTCGTCATTCCAGTAGTTGCAGAAGGTGAAGCGCGCGTGCGCTTTGACCCAGAGAAACATATTCTCATCGATGACGCTCGCTATATAAAGAAAGATGTCGCACTCGGTGAAGAACTTATCTTCCCACTCGAACAGAAAGAAGATTTCGGCCGTATCGCTGCACAGACTGCAAAGCAGGTCATCATCCAGAAGATCCGCGAAGCAGAAAAGGAAGCGGCACTCGCTGAGTTTGGTCAGAAGTCAGGCGACATTATTATGGGTCATGTCCAGCGCTTCGAGCGCGGAAACCTCTATGTCGACCTCGGTCGTGTGACAGGTGTTATGCCCTACGACGAGCAGATCCCTGGCGAACGCTATCGCACTGGTGAGCGCATTCGCGCACTCTTGGTTGCGGTAGATGAAACTCCTCGTGGCATCTTCATCAAACTCTCTCGTTCACACCCAGACTTCCTCGAGAAACTTTTTGCGATAGAGGCTCCTGAGCTTCAAAACGGTGCAGTAGTCGTAAAGGCGATTGCACGCGAGGCCGGCTCACGCTCAAAGATTGCCGTACACTCGACCGACTCTCACATTGACCCTGTGGGTTCTCTTGTAGGACAGCGCGGTGTTCGTGTGTCGACCGTGATGAGCGAGCTTGGTGGTGAAAAAATCGATATCATCGAGTGGTCTGACAATAAGAAGTCATTTATCGAGGACGCTCTCTCACCTGCTCGTGTACTCAGCGTTGCGCTTGGTGAAGAAAATGCTGACGGCAATACACTCGCAACAGTCACCGTTGCAGCAGACCAGCAGTCACTCGCTATCGGTCGTGGCGGACAAAACGTACGTCTCGCCGCAAAGCTTACAGGTACCAAAATTGATATTGTGTCGACGGGAGGTAAAGAAGATGAAGTTGCGTCTCCAGAAGTGGCTACCCCGTCTGCACCAGAAGCTATTGCCCCGAGCGCTCCCGAGACAGCCGCTGAGTAGAAATGAACAAACGAGCTGAGCGCGCTAGGTTTTCTATGACTGCAAGGAATTAGAAAACCAAGTACTCTTGGGGTGACTATTGTGAATTGACCAATTTCCCTTATGACTGAGAGGAATTAGAGAAATGGAAATACACTTGTGGTATCCGTCCCAATTTTCTCTTTCGTAAAGAAAATTGCTGGACGTCTCAAATGCTCGTTATAATAACGCTCACACTACTAATTATAAAAATATTATGGTAAATCTTCTTCACGATATCGACCCAGGAAGTGCAGATGTTCTCAACGTCATCGTTGAAATTCCAAAGTTCTCAAAGAATAAGTATGAGATCGATAAGGAAACAGGCATCATCGCGCTCGATCGTGTCATGCACACTGCTCAAGACTATCCGTTTGACTACGGCTTTGTGCCACAGACACTTTGGGACGATGGTGACGCACTCGACGTTGTCCTTCTCACGACCTACCCACTCATGCCGGGTATCTTGGTACCTGCTCGCCCTGTTGCCATCATGAACATGATAGACGATGGTGAAAGTGACGCAAAGATTATTGCGGTGCCAGTGAAAGATCCTCGCTTTGACGATGTGAAAGACCTCGCAGATATCAACAAGCACACTCTCAAAGAAATCGAGCATTTCTTTGCAACCTACAAGAAAGTACAAAACAAGGTTGTGGAAGTAGGCGGTTTTGAAAATGCAGCAGCTGCAAAAGCAGCGTTTGAAAAGTCTCGAGCGCTCTACACCGCACAGAAGGGGTAGAGGTGGGATTGCCCTATGTCACCTCGCAACATATTTTGAACATTCGCGGTTCTATACGCTTGTGGTAGTACCGCAGACGTCGGAGCGTGTGAGAAATATGATGCGAGGTGGCAGACATATATTCTACTATTGCTCTGAACGCCCGCGGCCATAGGCCGCGGGCGTTTCGTATTCTATACTAGTGCTATGTTCACTCCGCACGTTCGTCTGCGCGTTATATTTCTCTGGGCTTTTTGCGTGGGTATATTCCTTCTTCCGTACACACTCTCACACGCAAACACTGCTAGCAGTACAGCAATTGTCTCCTCGAGTACTTCGGTCACTGCAGGAGCATCCGAAGAACGCGTCGTGGAGCGGCGAGGTCGTTTTGCACCACAAACAAAAATCCGTATTAAAAACCTTCTCGAAAATATTATTCGTCGGGGCAACGCGACTGTCGTGCGCTTTGACCAGATCAGCGCACGTATCGAGACACGAATCCAAAAAATAAAAGTACGGGGTGGTGATGCGAGTGCTGCAGAAGCTGCTCTCGCGGAGGCAAACACCGCACGCACTGCTGCAGCCGATATTCTTCGCACACTACACGACAGCGATGTAGATGTTGTCGTGGATGCGCCCGTGCCACATGATGCACTTCGTCTTCTTGGTACACGCATCGCAAATGTCCATGCCAGCCTCACCACCGCAAAAGAAGCGCTCGCGCGCGCTGCGCGCGCGCTGACCACAACTCCCGTGTCTGCTCTTACGACCGCTTCTACCACGACCGTGGCAACGACGACACGTACGAAAAAATAATATGGAACCCGAAATACTTCACGATGAAATATTGCCGACCGAAAAAACACTTGGTGTTTCTGAGTGGTTGCCGAAAGCACTTGGTATTGCCTTTCTTGCTGCACTCCTCATCTATGGTCTCTACACACTCATCGCCTACAGAAACACACCCGCCCCAATTGCGGCGCCTGCAGTTCGCAACAATGCTGAGCCAGAGACACCACGCGCAGTCGCAGACGTATCGATACTCCAAACACAAAGTCCCTCAGACGAACCGGGTACTATCACCGCAGACATTGATAGTACCCAGCTCGACACATTCGATACCGAGTGGACGGCGATTAGCGCTGAAGTCGCCTCATTTGAAACCAAAATCCACGCGCAGTAGCGCCAGCTACACAAAAGTTGCAATCACCGCATAAAATGCGTAGACTGTGGCTCTCTATTTCATCATATATATGTCACATACTCATACCCACGATCACGGGCACTCACACGAATACACTGCGACGGTAGAAAAGAAGGCAAACGGCGAGGTGGAAATCACTGTTGTTGTTCCTCCTGAGACACTTACAGCACATCGAAAATATGCACTCGAGTCTATCGGTGAAAACGCGGTGCTCGACGGCTTCCGCAAAGGTAAAATCCCTGAGAAAATCCTTGTCGAAAAGGTAGGCGAAATGGCAATTCTCACCGAAGCCGCAGAGATCACCGTGAGCCACCTCTACCCTCATATCATTGAGGAACAGAAGCTAAACCCCATCGGTTCACCGTCGGTGACCATGAAAAAGCTTGCGCCAGGGAACCCACTAGAGTTTGTCCTTACAGTCACCCTCATGCCAGAGTTTGATCTTCCTGACTACAAGACTATCGCGAAGAAAGCAAACACGGAAAAGATTTCTATCGATGTGACCGACAAGGATGTAGACCAGGCGCTTGAGCGTATTCTTCGCCAGAAAATGTCGTATGAACGCATTCAAGCAAAGGCGCAAAAGAAAAAAGATGCTGAAGATGCAGGTCTTACACTCCCTACTCCTGACACAGCAGAAGAGTCTGAAGAAGATTTCTCAAAGCTTCCATTGCCGGAGCTCACTGATGAGGTTGCAAAAACACTGGGAAATTTTCAAACGAAAGAAGAATGTCTTGCTGAAATTCGTAAGCATTTGGGAAGCGAGAAAGAAAAAGAAGTAGTCGGCAAGCGTCGTGGAGCTATCATTGATGGTATTGTTGCTGCGACAGAAGTCACCCTTCCTGCACTTCTTATCGAGAGCGAAATTGCACAGATGTTCGGTGAAATGGAAAGCGATATCACTCGCGCCGGCCTCAAAATGGAAGATTATCTGGGACACATCAAGAAGACACGTGAAGATTTGAAGAAAGAATGGACTCCCTCTGCTGAAAAGCGCGTGAAGCTTCAGCTGGTACTAAGCGAAATTGCAAAGAAAGAGAGCATTATGCCTGACCTCGAAGCAATGAAGCAGGAAGTTGCTGCCATCAAGGCTCAGTTCCCCGACGCTGACGAAGAACGCGTGAGCGTCTACGTGGCAAGCACGCTCCAAAACGAAGCGGTGCTCAAGATGCTCGAGACTATTGCGTAGTATCCACCACAAATTCTAGTCTGAAACCCCCGCGCAGGCCAAAGGCCTGCGCGGGGGTTTCTATACACTCATAGTTACTAAATGTTACAATCCCAAGTAATGAAAGGAGTAGAATTTGAAATAGATCAGTTACCTCGAAAGAAACTTACTGTCCTGCCACGCAATGGATTTATAACACAATTCATTATCTCAAAATCAAATGGGATCATACGGACAGCTGGTCAGGCTCAATTCGTAGAGATACTATTTATTATAGTTGCTGCGCTTTTTCTCATATATACGATCAGTAGCAGCCATACAAGCATCAAAGCGCCCTCGCGTGAGCTTATTAATTCCCCTCAGCCTATACAACCTCTCTAGCAGTATATGCGCTTTAAACGACATGGTGGAAACAAAGCTGGATTCACACTTATTGAGCTTCTTGTCGTTATTGCAATTATTGGCATACTCTCAGGCATCGTAATTGGAAGCCTCAGCACTTCACGAGCGAAAGCAAGAGATGCTTTTAGAAAAACGAGCCTGAGTCAGGTCAGGACTGCGCTTGAACTCTATTATAACGAGCACGGCACCTACCAAGTAGCGGGGTCGGGATGGACTGGTTGCGGATGTGGATGGCTTGGCTATGAGGATGGCGGCGCGTATGTAACTGCCGTAACTCGAGTTCTGTACAATGAAAAAATGATTTCGAGGTCTCTTGTTGAGGATCCTCTCATATCGCCCAGCTTCATGATGTATGTATGCAATGGCGGCGCATCATATGCTCTAGCTGCAACGCTCGAGTATCCTTCTGCTGCTGATATCACAAAAATCCAAACTACGTGTAATGGCCCTGACATGTATACAACGTATGGAAAAAATTATGCACTCACAAACCCGTAGCTTGTACAAAAAAGTGCGACGAACACGAAAAAGCCCGCAGCCAAAGGCTGCGGGCTTTTTCTTTTTCTTATTTTGCTAGCTCTTCACATAGGACTAAAAGGTATTGAACCATTACGCACGAATTGCTATACAAAAACAAAAAACTGTGGTATAAGTACCTCAGTTTTTTGTACACAAAGTTTTTTGAAAGGAGGCCAAAATGGCCAGAAAAAAGAAAGGGGCGGGTACAGCAGTTGTGCTCTACCGTGCTGTCAAAGGTAAGATTGATGTGACGGAGGAACAAGAAGCACTCCTCATGCGCATCAGTGATGGCCTTCGTGTGATCGTCAACATAGCAAACGAGGAGCGCATTGCTGCGTACAAGGAATACAAGGCGGCACGAGAGTCCGGCATTGAAAAACCAGACATTCGGATGCCGACCTGGTTTGACCAAGTAAACGCACTCACCGCACTCGGCGAAGCCGATGAAGCGGCAGGTCTTTTCCGTGCGAAGATTTATCGCAACTGGAAAGAACAGGCAGTCATTACTCTCGCCGGCTCTTATGACTCGTTTTTTGCACTTGCAAAAAACGGCGACAAAGACGCCCGTCCACCGCGCATGCGTGACCCGGAATACTTCTGTGAGATACAGGGGCGTTCGGGGGCTTCCATCACCGACCAGCTCGTACCCGACCCTGTCACTTCGCAAGAGATACGCCAGTGTTATGTTACGCTTGGTCCACAAAAGTTTCGTGACACACTTGCATTTGATCTTCCGACCTACTGTGCCGACATCGTGAAGGGCAAGAAAGTGAAGGATTTCAAAATATATCGGGTGCCGTCTGATATGCGGCGCCCGGGCAAGTACTTCATCTCACTTTCGTACGAGCTCCCCGCACCACCCGCTGTTCCCTTCCACAAGGACACGGCGGTATACCTCGGGCTCGGCACTTCATCTCTGGGTGTGAGTATCAAACACCCCGAGCAAGCGCCAGTGCAGTTCGTCATCGACCTGTGGCGACCAGATAAACACTGGATGCCACTGATTGACAAAGTCACAAAGTTGCGCGACAAACCGAGCCTCACCAAAGGCTCAAAACAATGGAAGGCATACAACGAGTCACGGCGCGAGATGTACCGCATCATGGCAGAGCAACAAAAGCTCAACCAACGCCAAGTAGTGGCACTCTTGCTCAAATACGGCACACACTTCGTGGTGCAAGACTACGTGGTGCGTTCTAAAAAGGGCAAGCTCGCTGATGCAGAGAAAAAGGAACGTAGTGGTTTACTTGGTCTCAACTGGGCTGCACAAAACACAGGGACTATCGCGCGGTTTGTCATGAACCTCGAGAGCAAGGTGGCTGAGCATGGCGGGAGCGTTGTAAAACGAAAGCCCACATCGATGCCGCCCAAAGGACACGGACGAGACAACAAAATCGCGATGGCAGAGCGCCTTCGCGATGATATTGCCTCGCTTCCTTCGTTCGTGACGACATAGCACTCCCAACCGGACACCACTGGTGTCCGGTTTTTTGATATCCTATACACATGAACGCACTCTGGCTCGAGCGCATGGCAAAATATCGCGAAACGCCATACGCACTTACAAGCATAAAAGTACTTTTGTTTTTGAAAGATACTAGGCGAGAGGTGCTTCTTAAAAAGTTCCATATACATACGTCTGTACATCCGCACTCATCTGCAACCACTATCGAACAAATACTTCTTATCGAGGCACGCAACGCCAAAACGTTTTGGCGAGAGTACGGCATATTACTCCCCGCATGGTGTGGTGCATTCGCACGCAAACCGCGGGAGAAAGATGTGGTGAACCGGCTTCTTGATATCGGCTATCATCATCTTGCGACAGTGGTTGAGAAAAACATCATCGCGCACGTCATATCCCCAGCTCTCGGTCTCATACATCGCGCGCACCGCAGCGACAGCGTTCCGCTCGTGTATGACCTCATGGAGATGTTTCGCGCAGACTGTGTAGACGCAGTACTTCTCACCTTTCTTCGACAAAAGAAAAAGCCTCTTACCGAAGTCAACCAACGCACCATTGGTATGTTTCTACATGCGGTAAATGTCCAGCTAGAAAAGCAATATTACCTTACCACATTCAAACAGTGCCATACGTACCGCTACTATATGGACCTCCAAATTACGAAGTTTGTTAAGGCAGTGAACCACCGTACTGTTTTTGAGGCACTACACCTTCCCATTCGCCACGAAAACCGCTGTACCAAAAAACTTGACAACGGCACTTCCCCATAGTATCTTCCTCTGCATAGGAGTTCTTTGAGATTGAGAAAAACAGGTGCCCTTTTCGGAAGAAAAGAGCTGTTTTTCTCTCTGAGTTCCCCATAGTGAATTCTCGATTTCGTCGAGAATTTATGCGCTGTATCGGCGCCTTCTGGAAAAGTAAAGAGCATTCCAGAATGACCTTGTGTTGAAAAACGCAGGAAATACCCCATATTGCTCTAGGATCAGATCCCTCTCCCAAGAGGGATAGGGGTACGATACCACCGCCATCGCCATCGGCAAGTGAAGCGCTGGATCAGATCCCTCTCCCAAGAGGGATAGGGGTACGATACAGCGTGAACAAGCACGCGAAGCACGAGCAACAGGATCAGATCCCTCTCCCAAGAGGGATAGGGGTACGATACGACGCCAAAAAACTTGTTAAAG
>JAYVPP010000079.1:0-4725 GCA_043757305.1 Candidatus Kaiserbacteria bacterium | reverse complement strand
CCCACCGATGGAACTGCGACACGGTCCATACTCCTACGGGAGGCTGCAGTCGAGAATCTTCCGCAATGGACGAAAGTCTGACGGAGCGACGCCGCGTGAAGGATGAAGTCCCTCGGGACGTAAACTTCTTTTATGAGGGAGGAAATTTTGACGTGTACCTCATGAATAAGGGGCTCCTAACTCTGTGCCAGCAGGAGCGGTAATACAGAGGCCCCAAGCGTTACCCGGATTTATTGGGTGTAAAGGGTGTGTAGGCGGTTTTGTTAGTCTATTGTTAAATCTCCCGGCTTAACCGGGAATCTGCAATGGAAACGGCAAAACTAGAGGATGTGAGAGGTTTGCGGAACTCAAGGTGTAGGGGTGAAATCCGTTGATATCTTGGGGAACACCAAAAGCGAAGGCAGCAAACTGGCACATTCCTGACGCTGAAACACGAAAGCGTAGGTAGCGAACGGGATTAGATACCCCGGTAGTCTACGCCCTAAACGATGATAACTGGCTATAGGGAGTATCGACCCTCTCTGTGGCGAAGCTAACGCGTTAAGTTATCCACCTGGGTAGTACGGCCGCAAGGCTAAAACTCAAAGGAATAGACGGGGGCTCGCACAAGCGGTGGATCATGTGGCTTAATTCGTCGCTAAGCGAAAAACCTTACCATGGTTAGAAATCATACTGCACGCCCGCAGAAACGCGGGAAGCCTTCGAGGGTGTATGACAGGTGATGCATGGTCGTCGTCAGTTCGTGGCTTGAGTTGTTCCCTTAAGTGGGGAAACGAACGCAACCCTCGTTGCCTGTTACAAGTGTCAGGCGAGACAGCTCCCTCACGGGAGAGGAAGGTGAGGATGACGCCAGATCAGCATGTCCCTCTGATACCATGGGCTGCACACGTGATACAATGGTTACTACAATGGGACGCAATACCGTAAGGTGGAGCAAATCCTTATAAAGTAACCCCAGTTCGGATTGAGGGCTGCAACTCGCCCTCATGAAGTTGGAATCGCTAGTAATCGCAGATCAGCATCGCTGCGGTGAATACGTTCCCGAGCCTTGTACTCACCGCCCGTCAACTCAAGGGAGTCGGAAGTGCCCGAAGCCCCACCTTGCGTGGGTCTACGGTAAGTTCGATGACAGGGAGTAAGTCGTAACAAGGCACGGCTAGCGGAAGCTGGTCGTGGATTAATTCCAAATCGGAGATGTTTCGAATAGGGTTCCGTCCCCTCGAAATTTAACCGGTCGATGTTTTGTGCCTCAATTGAGCACAAAACAGGCTCATCATGATGATGCCTTAAAACTCATGTGACATACAGGAAAGACTGTACCAAGGCAGGGAGTAGAATTAAAACAAAGCTGGTGCTATTCAGTCGTCGAAAATCTCTTTTGTATATATACAGAGGCGAATGAATACAGGAACAAAACCCCGCGAGCAAAGCTCGCGGGGTTTTGTTGTATGCGCTAGTTTAGTATCTGTTCAACGCCATTTTTATCGATGTTCACAAATGAGCCGTCACTCGTAAAGCCATTATTCCTATACTTGATGTCAGCAGGGTTTGGAGAATTAAAATACCCAGGTCCACTTTGTCGTGAGGTCCGAATATATTGTCTGTCAGCTGGATTGTTTGAATCAAAGATTCCGCTTGAGCTTTGTCCTCCTGCAAAACAATTCGGATTAAAGTCTGGGCAAATGGGTGTGCTGCGCCCAATACCAAACGCGCCCGTCACCATATTTACCACGCCCCAGAGCGACAACATGATGACGAGCGCTGCGATGCCGTAGAGCGCAAGTCGCTTTGCGGAGTCCTGGCCCGCCTCGTTGGTCCCATTAAATATGAAATAGCGTGCCGCATTCCAGATGAAAAAGAATACCGCCACGGCAAAGATAAGCGGAATGACGGTGCTATTGAAAAGCTTTAGAATATCCACCAGAAAACCTTGTACGCTGTTGTTTCCCATGTATCTCTATCATACCGCAGTGCGCGCCCTACGAGCGCGCCCTTTGTGAGTAGGCACTCCGCACACTACTCTATTTGACTTTTATATGAAGTATAGTATTGTATTCATTGGTTAGATTTTTACAGGAGCACACAAATGCGGCATATCGATGTATACCTTTCGTCACTTGAAAAGCGTTTCGGTAAACCACGAGGAAAATTTCCGATTATTGATTTGGAAATTGAGTTTAAGGTGCAAGATCTCACTGAAATGGTACGTATCATCGCCAGCTCAATCTTCGAGCATGGTATGCCTCGTATCCAAGTTGGACGCGTCAAAACCGGAGGTCCCAAAAAAGCAGCTGCTTGGATACAGCTACTCGAACACGTGCCACTGTACGGCTCTGATGCATTTCGTGAGACAAGGATACAGTTGTGTGTTCGGAGTGAGCTGTTCCACGAAGCGCCGTTTCAAACTGTTTCATTTGCAATCGCCCACGAACTCTCGCATCTCATTTTGTTTTCAGTCGGGGAGACAGAGCATGATGAGAAGTATGTCGATCTACTCGCTATGTACTTCGGCTTCGCTGAGATCTACGTGAAAGGGAGAAGTTTCAACAAGCATGACGGTCTTGAGTGGAATGGTAGCATCCAACATCTACAGTATCTGAGTACAACGTCTGTAGTGGGTTATTTAAGCGACGAGGAAGCTCAATACGCCTGCAAGGTAATTGCTCTCAAACGACGATAACAAAAAGCCGAGCGCATGCGCTCGGCTTTTATTGATAAAACCTCCTATTTCTGGTACTATCTGCACTTACTTTGACTCAGTACAAAAAGGGGGCACTATGGAGTGTGACGAAGATGAAGAGTTACTTTGTTCTTACTGCGACGAGCGGCAGCCGATTGCTCAGATCCGAAAACTTATCCCAGGCTTATCGTTGCTCATCTGTGATAATTGTCTCCAGGACTGTTTTCGAAACGCTATCGCACAGGGTTGGATACTGCCAAAAATTGACGACGAACCGACATAGCCGCCCCTCGAACAGGGGCGGTTTTTATTGCGATAATGGGTTATTTTTGCTACTATCTCGGAGCAGATAGATTCTATGTGCATGTGCGCTCAGCTCAGTTGGAAAGGCAAAGCCTCGCTTCGTCTTCGCTCGGAATATGAGCAAAAGTAAACTTTTACTCAATTCCTCGCTCGACGAAGTAGAGCATTCGACAGATTCTCATGGCGCTGGATGTAGACAATAAAATAATGCGCGCTTAGCTCAGTTGGTAGAGCATTCGACTGATACTCGAAAGGTCCTAGGTTCGATCCCTAGAGCGCGCACAGAAGACAGAAAACCTCACCTGCGGGAGGTTTTCTGCGCTGTGCGAGGCGGAGCCATATCGCTTTGCGATGGCGAGCCGGGGTCGAGAACGCTTAGGGTTTTGGGAATGCTTGGACCAAAATACTTAGCGATTCGTGACCACAATGAAAAATCCCCGCAAGGGGATTTTTCATTGGTGCGCGCTAGCCAGTCCGAGACTGGCTGTCATGCAGCAGCTAAAATAACTCGTTTCTGCAATAAAACTCTAACCCTATTTTAGATGTATTTTCTCCAGCTCCAAGCAATCTTCGATTGTAGCAATATGAATAACTGCAGGATGTAGTTGCATTAATGATCGTTTGCCCTGTTCTCCGATAATATAAATGCGAATACTACTAGCTTTGCAAGTGACTTTTGCGAGTGCTGTCCCTAGCTCAACGAACATATCGGTACCACCTTCGTCACTAATGAGAACAAAAATATCACATACCAAAATAGAACTTACCACCTCTTGCGAAAGCTTCTCGGCTCGTTCAACGTTAGACGTATATGGTAAAAGATTTTCCACGTACACCCAATCTGAAACAACCTCCTCACCGACTGCAGTTAGTTTTTCACTATACCCAATGATGAGTTCCTTATGTTTTGTTCGAGAGGCGAAATACCATTTCATATATGAATAGTGTACTATGTTTCAAACATGAACACAGAAACTTATTTCCACGGAAATGTTGCAGTTAAAGCCGTTATGGTCGCACCGACCGGCAGGGTACTTATCTGTCGCAATCATCACGATACGGTCACATGGGACCTGCCGGGCGGCAAGATGAACGATGGCGAAGATCCGAAAGAAGCCCTTGTGCGCGAGGTGCGTGAAGAGCTCGGGGCACTTGTTGTGGTAGGTCGACCGCTCGCTGTCGACTCGTTTGTAAAGCCAATGACAGGCACGCAGACTGTCGTCATTCTTTTTGAGGTTCTCTATCCGACCGAAGAAAAATACTTTTCACTCCAAGAAGCAGAAATCGCCGAAATGCGCTGGGTGTCACTTGAAGAGCTTGCTGCCGTAGAAATGTTTCCAGAATATAAAAACGCGCTCGAGGCATACCTCGGCGTGTAGTTCTAGCTACAGTTTTGCTGATATTGAATCAGAGTTTCTTTTCTAGTATGGTAGTAAGAGGAGAGAGGAGACATTCCGATGAAAAGCACAGCACCACATCCCGCGAAGGTCAGTACCAACCACGGCACTACCACAGTACACCTTAGTACCCCGCTTGCTCCGCACAACGATGCTGTACCCAACAAAGGGGATACGGTGCGAAGAAAAAAAGACGGTGCGATGTTTGTCGTCACTGACAGAAATGCATTTGGCATCAAGCTCGAAGGGCACACCGGTCTTTTTGAGCCCTCTGGATTCACTGTCACATAAGCACAAAAGCGCCGAGCGACTCGGCGCTTTTTATGTCCAGCGTACTTCCTCGCG
>JAYVPP010000078.1:0-4850 GCA_043757305.1 Candidatus Kaiserbacteria bacterium | reverse complement strand
ATTGGTGCCATCGATACTGAGGACCCAACGCGACAGTTTTATGAAGAATGCCGCATCTGGGATGGTGCACACATTAGTGATGAAGCGCTCGCTGTGTGCGGCTTTACTCGGGAAGAATGTGTCGACCCATCAAAACAAACCGAAGGTGAGGCAGTGAAGCTGTTTCTCGCATGGGCGTGGGAAATCTCGGGCGACCGCACACTCGTGGGACAAAATGTTTCGTTCGACCGCGACTATCTGCAGTTTGCATCAGCTCGTGCAGGGCTCGACTGGGATCTCGCGCATCGCACCATCGACACCCATACGCTCGCCGTGATGCATATGGTAAACCGTGGGCTCACACCACCAGTGGATAATCATCGCTCAGCGCTCAATCTCGACGCCATTTTGCAGTACTGCGGTATCCCCGAAGAACCAAAACCGCATAATGCACTTACAGGCGCGATGTGTCATGCAGAAGTTTTTTCTCGTCTCCTCTACAACACTCCACTTCTCCCCGAGTTTGCCTCGTTTCCCATTCCATTCGCGTGATACACTGAAGGCATCATGCTCAGAAAGAAAAAAGTTCCTGTGACAAAAAACGGTGCGAACGAAAAATATACGCACGTGCGCATCATGAAAGACTTGCTCGACCCTACGGGTGACGCCGTTGAGTCATGGCGTATTTTCCGTATTATGGCGGAGCTTGTGTCTGGTTTTGAGCTTTTGCGCAAGCATGGCCTAGCCGCTACATTTTTCGGTACTGCACGGTGTGGAGCAGGGGAAGAAGTATACAAGCAAGCAGAAGAACTCGCTGCAAAGCTCGCAAAGGGCGGCTTCACCATCATCACTGGCGGCGGTCCGGGCGTTATGGAGGCTGCAAACGTCGGCGCCTTTAAGGTGGGAGGTAAGTCCATCGGTCTCAATATCGAGCTTCCCATGGAACAGCGCCTCAACCCATACGTCACTGAGACAGAAAAGTTTCATTTCTTTTTCACCCGTAAAGTCATGCTCGCGTTTGCCTCAGAAGTCTACATCTATTTTCCCGGAGGTTTTGGTACACTCGACGAGCTTTTTGAGATCATTACGCTGATCCAGACAAAAAAGATTTCAAAAATTCCCGTTATCCTCTATGGTAAAAAGTTCTGGTCCCCACTTCTTGAGTGGATCGACCAGTCACTCGCAAAAAAGTACGGTACGATTTCCCGTGACGATATTAACCTCGTTCATGTGGTCGACTCTGTCGATGAGGCATACGAGTACATCATGAAGACCGTCGACCGCAACACACCGCGTCAGATATAACGCTATGCGCCACCTCGCACACACTGGTTCGTACACATCGGTCGCTGATGACATTTCTCTGTACGAAGAGACACTGCGTGTTGCTGTCGATCTTCAAGACCTCACAGTGCCTGAAGCGTCACTCATACTTCCATTCCTCGATCATAGCGACGACATTCGTCGCGCAAAAGAGCAGTTTGGAAATATACGCCACCTCTTTGTCGTTGGTATTGGCGGGTCATCGCTTGGCATCGAAGCGGTTGCATCAGCATTTCCGTACAGCGCCACAGCAGTACTCACCGTTTTTGATACACTTTCCGTTGCTCGCATCGAGCATACACTTTCTGACATCGCCTCACACAACATTTCAAAAGATGATATCGCCATCTGCATCATCTCAAAGTCTGGCAGCACCACAGAGACCATTACCAACGCCGCACTCCTTCTTTCAAAGCTTGAAGCGCATTTTGGTGAGAGTATCGCCTCACGCGTGGCGGTCATTACGGACAAAGACTCTGCGCTCGATGCATGTGCGGCTACAAACGGCTACACACGCTTTTATATACCGCACGCAGTGGGTGGGCGGTACTCCGTATTTTCGGCGGTAGGTGTTATTCCGCTTGCACTTCTTGGGATTGATGTGATCATGCTTCTAAGCGGAGCAAAAGAAACTATTTCGCAGATACTCGACGAGAGTGACGAGGGAAGTGAGGTGGTGCTCAAGGCTCGTGCCATCGCGTTCTTTCATGAGCACGGTATCACGACACTCGACACCTTTGTCTTCGATAGCCGCCTTTATGCATATGCACTGTGGCGCCGTCAGCTGCTCGCTGAGAGCCTTGGGAAGTCTGAAGACATGGTAGGTACCAAAGGCATCTATGGGCCACTTCCCACAGCATCACATGTAGGCGACCTGCACTCAGTAGTGCAACTGTACCTTTCTGGTGCGCGCGGCATTCACACAGACTTCGTAACCTTTGAAACATACGACGATGCTGCACTTCCCGAGCATCCGCTTCTTGCTATCATCCCAGCCCTCAACGGCAGGCACACGTTAGACATTTCTCGAGCACTCCAAAACGGTGTGCTCGACACCTACCAAGAGCAAAAGCTTTCATACAGCGAGTACCAGCTCACAAAGCTTTCAGAATACGAGCTCGGAGCCCTTATGGCGACCAATATGCTAGAAACAATGTATGTCGCGAAGCTGCTTCACCTCAACGCCTTCGACCAGCCAAACGTTGAGCTTTATAAAAAGAACATGCGGGAGCACCTCGCGCAAAGCGGAGGCTAGTATGCACTACGTTCTTTTTGATATTGGAGGCACAAAGACTCGCATCGGTCTTACTTCCTCGCTCGATACCATCGGCGAGACGATTTCGTTTTCGACACCCGCACATTTTGAAGATGCAATGACGCTCTTTGCAGTAAAGTTCGAAGGTCTGAAAAAAGGGGGCGAGCGCACCCTAGCAGCAGCGGGTGGCATTCGAGGACCACTTTCCCATGACCACGGAAGCATCATTCATAATGACATCTTGAAGGATTGGGTAGGGAAGCCCATTCGAGATACTCTCTCGTCTATCATAGGAGCGCCAGTATCGCTCTATAACGACACTGCTATCGTAGCGCTCGGGGAGGCACATTTTGGAGCCGGGAAAGGGTATGACATTGTGGCGTACCATACGGTCTCTACGGGTGTAGGAGGTGCCCGCATTGTAGCGGGAAGCCTTGACGAAGCCTCGATGGGCTTTGAGCCTGGCCACCAGATCATTGATGCCGATATGACACTAGGTGGTGAGGGGAGCAAGGCAGATACACTCGAGGAGCTTATTTCGGGCACAGCGGTTGAGCAGCGCTTCCATAAGAAAGCCTATGAAATACCCCAAAGCGACCCGGTGTGGGACGAGCTGGCGCACTATTTTGCCTTTGGCCTTAAAAATACCATCGTCTACTGGTCACCCGATGTCATCGTGCTCGGAGGGTCCATGATGATTGGCGACCCACGGATACCTTTGGCGTCTGTTATTGCTCATACCGAGCGTATTGTGGGAGACTTCGTGCCTGTTCCACCTATTGTTGACGCAATGTTGGCTGATAAAGGTGGACTTTACGGCGCACTTGCCGTCCTCGCCAAGTCGTAGAGGGTTTTTCAAAAGTTTTTTGTCACCTTGTTGCAAAGGTTGTCTAAAAGCGTACGATATGGTGTAACATTTTTAATGATTTTAGGCTTGTATAAAGCCATTTTATAGCTATTGACGCATGTGTTTTAGCGTTGGATAGTATTGACAATACCTGCAAATATGTTAGAATAGAGCAAGTTCGGAATTTCCGAACATTTTTTGTCAGATAAGACCCTTGGCTTATTATAGGTACTGTTATAGCAGCATTCGTTGCCGTTTCATCATTCTCTTCGGTTCCGATGGGTGAAACAGCATACGGCACTGTAGATACAGTCACGGTAGTGGCAGCAAGTGACTCTGTATATGGACCACACCAGGAGCTCCGCAGGGGGCAGACAGGGGTGGCTAGTTCATCAAAAGGTGTAGAATACGCGGTTCGCAACTACTTCTCTGACATTCCAGTAATGGCTGAGATCGCTCGTTGTGAATCACAGTTCCGTCACACACTAAGGGATGGTACGGTCCTACGAGGTACGGTGGACAATCGCGATGTTGGTGTGATGCAAATCAACACTGGCTACCACGCGGACGAGGCAAAAAAGCTCGGCCTCAACCTCCTTGATATGAAGGACAACATGGCATATGCTCGATACCTCTACAAAGAGCAGGGTACTGCACCCTGGCAGGCATCGGCAAAATGTTGGAGTCCTACACTTGCCCGACTCTAATTCGAATCTAAAATTGAAACAAAAAATCCCCCGGATGGGGGGATTTTTTGTTTATACATACCGCAGAGAAGGAAGGTTGCCCCACCACCCCGCATGACATATTTTTCACCCGCTCCGACGTTCGTGATGCCAACAAGGGCGTTCGCAACTTCGCGAAGGTTCAAAATATGCCATGCGGGGACATACGCTTTGGAAGTATCTCTTCTGCAAACCAGCTCCCAAAGGGTGTAAATTGACATATTCACACTTTCATGCTATTGTTACTTGCGAATATACCTCTTCTGGGTCATGCTAGATGCAGAAGAGGTTTTGATCTTCAAATCAACAATCGCCCAAATGTGGGCAAGGAGAATATAATGAAAAAGTCTTTGATCCTCGGGTTACTCGCCACCTTGTATGTCGCTTCATCCTCAGTCGCTAATGCAAAAGATGCCGCAGACGCGATTTTCTGTCGTCAAGAAAAAATCGTCGCTGTGCAGATTCCTCAAGCGCTTGAGCAAGACGCATTCGCAGATTCCAAAGGGGAAGAGTCAGGAGGCGACAATGCCTACTTTGACCTTACGGATACGCTGATTGCCGACGGCAACTGTGCGCAGATTCCTGCAACAGACGTCGCATTTACTTCAGGTGAAAAGGTGTGGTGCAGCACAGCAGCCCCTGATGCTTGCTTTGTCTTTGGAGCAGTCATGGCGAAGTTGCCAGAAGAAGCTGGCAATCGTTTCGTCAGTGGCTATGCATT
>JAYVPP010000077.1:0-18660 GCA_043757305.1 Candidatus Kaiserbacteria bacterium | reverse complement strand
TCTGAATAGTCGGCGATAGGAGAAAACTCCTTGAAAACCTCCTTGAGGCCTTCTTCCACAAACCAGCGGAAGGATTCACGCTGTGGCTCGATGAGGTCCGGCAGCTCCACCTGTGCTGCGCGATACTTATTGAAGTACTTCTTTGGAAGCACTTTCGACTGTGGTGAATTCGCCATAGTGTGTATAAATGGTTTACCCCCGCGATGACACAGCCTAGACTACGAAAAAAAGGACACGAAAAATCTCTCGCAGAGCGAGAAAGTACTCGTGGATTCTTATCGAGTTGTAGATTGCATCTCTTGTAAAACGTCCACTCTGCGGTCTTGCGAAATGCTCCCAGCATTTCTCATCTCCGTTCCCACTCCTTGTATGCAAATCCGTGTCCCCCAAAACACAATCAGCAGATGTTGCGTATGCCGAATAATATACCAGAAAACGCCCCCTTTCGTCAAATGCCTGTCCCCACAAGGGGGTTGCGGGGATAACGGGGTCGCTCGCAGAGGGTTCCAAAGAAGCCGTTATCTGGCTCCCAGCAGAGCCAGCACTATGCTCGACGGCCGGTCAGGGTGTTGTTCAGGGGCCCACAGCCCTGAACGCACAACACCCCGCACCGGCTGCGGCCGTCTCCGCAAGCCTCTTTGGAACCCTCAGCTCGCTAAAGGCGATATTTAATAGGTAAGAATTGTCCGTTATCATCCTTAATATAATATCTATATTCAAAGTAAGGCGTTTTATTTATCCCATTGAAATACGCATAAAGTTGCGAGCGATTTGAGGTATCGTCTCCATTCAAGTCCACAGATTCTATAAATTCATAAGGAATACTTCCTGTTTTGAATATATTCTGTTTTTCTAAGCACGGCGCCAGGGCATCAACAGAATATTCAAAATCATTTAATTTGTATCCCTCAACAACCTCGCAGAAAAATTCAACACCACCAAAATAATATCCCTTCAGCTCAGCTCCCATGTACGTATAACCCTTACGGTTTTTTGTATTATTCTGAGGATAATATTTTTTATATTTCTCTACGTTTATTAATTCAAACTTTCTATGTTCTTGCTTATTACGGATTTTATATAATTTTTCATCAATAATTTTTTGAATCAATTGTCTTTTGGAGAAGAGTTCTCCAAAAGATTTTTGTTTTGACAATTTATAAACGTGATAAGCAACAAAAGTTCCTATTGCAATACCTAACAGACTTATTCCACCACTTACAATCTCGGGTATTCGAAAACCAAAATAATCAGACATGTTTAAATCCCCGCTTTGATTATTTCATTAGTGAAATAATCAAAAGAATGAGTGCACTTGTAATAATTATTGTCAAAGCAATGAGCGTGCGCATAATTTTTTCTAATACACGAGCTGCTTTCTCAACATCATCTCTTATATCTCCTAACATATCCTGGAGGGTAGAATTTCCTTTAGTACCCACGACATGCTCAATATTTAAAAGTCTACCGGCATCCTCACTTATAGTTCTTAGGAGCTCATTATCAGTATAAATTAGCTTACCCTCAGCATCTTTTTGTCGCTCTAAAAATGACATAGTTTATTTGTTTAATAATATAAATCTATTTGAGGAAAATCGATTTAATAAGTATACGCTTCATGAAGAAAAAGAAAACAGTCTAAAATTGCCAAAGAAAAACCCGTCATTGCTGACGGGTTTGAGGCGGAGTTCTGGCTTTTTAGATATCGATGACGGGAGCACCTTCTTCAAAGACCACGACGAACCTTTGTACACCTCCCACCTGGAGCGGGACGACGGCGTAAGCATTGCTCGCTCCTTCTTGAATATACACACGTGTAAGCGGCGTATATTTTTCTGGAATACTCACCGCTTCAAACCAGCAGTGTTTCTCCTGCTTGAGTTGCTTCGTGACGGTGATGCCACGACCATCGAGCAAGTACAGCGAACGCATCGCAGCTGCACCGAGAGCAGCATGTTGTACATCGACACAAACGAACGCGTTATCTCCAATGTTGTCTGCAGTTGCAGGTGAATGTGCAAGGGCGAGTGCAAGAACGCCCATACCAAATGCTAAGAGTTTATGCATGGTTCTACTCCTTCAGGTTGCGATGGTGTGTGAAAGAACTCTGTACACAATACTCCCCTCCTGTGCAAAAGAAAACCGCTCGAGGGAACAACCGCTGTGGAGTATTACTTACTCCCCTTGTAGCTCACGCCTGCGCATGGTGGCTCAGCAAAGAAATCTTTATATGGTACGAAGCGCGCATTCATACCTTGCTGCGCTAAAGCTAAAGTGACTCCAATCGTTCGCATAAGAAGATCGCTTGCAGTGTGGTGTGGATCTTCAATTGTTTGGGCAAAACTTTGTGACGTAGTTTTAGACACTTCATTCGGTGTCAATTTCGGTGGAACACCCGTCAGTACGTCCTTGCTTGGGGCATAGTACCACACACCGTGTTTCTCAAACACTATTCCCTCTACGTCTACATGTACATCAGTACTCGCAAGCACATCGCGCTGTATTTGCTCTGTGAATGCAACATCGACGTTGAGGTCTGCGACACTTGGTCCATAGAGATATCCTTCTGCAAAAGTATTGGGGTGTGTATGGGCAACACATACTTTCATTGAAGGAGTATCAATATTTTTGGAGAGCGCAGTGAGTATAGCGATCTCGTCGTTTGTAAAATCCATTGCTACTGAGTCTTTATCTCCCGTATGAGCATTCTGCCAATGTCCGCGAGCGCCTGTGGTCTCAATGTACAGACCTGCAAACTCATTGGGCTCGTGCTGTGCAGCATGCTGAAGGGTGGTCGATCCTTCTTGCCACCGTGTGCCTGAAGAAAAATCTGCCGCTTCAGCGTGATGTGCCGATACCGAAGAAAGAAAGGCGCCAAAGAGTGCACCTTTGAGGTTACGCATTTTTTCAATACTGCTTTTTCCCTTTTCTGCAGATTGTGTTGGTCGAAATCGTTCCATACGAGAAAGTATACGCTTCTAAAGGGACAAAAGAAAACCGCCGCAATGAAATATGCGGCGGTTTGGGTTTGTTTTATATTGGACGGACCTATGTAAGCTAGTCGCGGATTTCGAGTGCCTTTTCGGACACATTGACCGAGCCAGTGCAGATATTTACGTTTTGAAAGTAGCCAGCTCGGTCGTCTGCGGTAAAGATGATGACGTCGTAGCTGCAGCCTTTCCAATGTGCGTCGAGCACCAGCACTTCGTCGTTTGGCTGCACGGTGCCATTGTTGCCGAGCAGGTCTTTACTGCGGTCGCCGTTCTTGTTCATCAAAAAGACGGCTTGGATCTCGCTTGCGGCGTAGTTTCTGACAACGAATCGCTCGGTGGCTTGTGCTTCCAGAGCGAAGCCTACAACAGCGAGAGTAGTTGCTGAAGCAAGAAGCCCAGCAGTGAGTATATGTTTCATGTGCGTTTCCTTTCTGTGATGTGCGTGCTGTAAAACAGCCCGCTACACCGTACCACCACTCGAAGAAAAAGAAAACCGCCCGAGGGAATACTCAGGCGGTTGGTTGTGTAAAGTTTTAAGCGGCCGGCATGGTGTCGAGAGCAAGCGATTGCACGCGCACAACATGACGCTGTTTGTCAGTAGTGCGCGCAGTAAAATATGCGGCAACCACACATACTGGTAACATCACGAACAACCATAACGACTGTGGCGACCCGGCTGAATATGTGGAAATGAATATGAAGAACAAAATGAATACAAGTGTTTCTGCCGACTGGCGAGAAAACTTTGGCTTGAAGTTTTTATCCGGACGCTCAAACGTCAATTTGTATAAATCACGCTCTAGCGCCAATGACTCGAAACCTGCAAGCTCATAGTACGTGGTTTCATTCCCTTCCGTACGTTGGCCAGTGAGGGTGTGGTTATTACCGAAGTAGCTAACCTTACTGAGATGCACTGCCGTGTATTCTCCCGACGCGAGTGCTGCATCGGCTATGTCTTCAAAATTCACACATAGCCCATCCCGTTTGAGCTTTTTGATAGTGCTGATAAAACATCCGCACCAGCACTCGTTGGTCGCAGAGCCTTTGTGTTCACCCATCTCTATGACGAGACGTGCGCGCTGCGAGGGCTCTTTAGTAGCTGGTTTAAGTGGGTTTACAGTTTGTGCTTGTGACATGTAGTCCTCCTGATCTGACCAAGTCCGCGAGCACTATACGACACTCGGAGGAAAAAGAAAACCGCCGCGAGGATACGCGGCGGTTTTCTTTTTCCTCCATTTTCTCCATAGGCCGGGCCTATGTATCACCTTTATGTATTTGAGGCGCGCGTAATATTCATCCAGGCCTGTTGTTTGCTCGTTGCTTCATCTATTTCTGCTCCGAGCCATTCGGGCATATTTTTTTCTAATTCGTCGACAGAGCCCGCTGGCACCTCGGCCATCCATGTGCCATTCGGATATGCATCTACCTCAACAGTGACAGACTCACCAGATTCCAAAGCAACAGGTACATAGTATCTGGTCTTCTTTACCACATCAGCGACATCAAACAGCATCTTTTTTTGTTCTTGCGTCAGCGTTATTTTAGTTTGCTCAGTTGGTGCACCAATAGGGCCCACTTTCAATTTCATAACCCACGCATCTGCATCTTCGTCCTGCTTACCGTCTCTCTTTGCAATACGCACCTCACTGATGTCAGTTCTTTCCATAAAAGGCTTTACTATCTCCGCCTGCTCGCTTGAGAGCTCAATAGTCGCTTTCTGAGAAGTGCTTCGGCTCACATCAAGCGTATGCATACCGCCCTCCGTACGCATTGAGAAAGAGACACCCCCTCTCTCAGTCGATAAATATCCTGAGACTTTTTCTTCTGGTGTGCCGAGCTCTGGCAACATCTCTTTGTGTATCTGAAAGTTTATTTCAGAGTGTTTTTTACGGGCCTCAGTACTTTCCTGGGGTTGGGATTGTGGCGTAAATTTTTCATTCATATGCGTACAGTATATCTTAAAAAAAAACTTCTGCGAGTTTTATATATACTAGTTTTCCATAGGTCAGACGTATGCACTCAAAAGAAAACCGCCGCAATGAAATATGCGGCGGTTTTGGTCATTGCACATACTGTTTGTATGTATCTGTGTCCGTAGGTGGCAAAGCTGTCCTGAGGAGAAATGGCTCATGAATCTGCGGTCTGATAAAACAAAGAATGCCTTTCTCCTTTGTCACTAAGTCGATTACTTCTTCGATGTCACCAGAGAGTGTCTCTGGCCAACCGTCTTCAGCATGCAGCTCGCGTGATGCAGCGAGAAGAAATTCAATATCTCCTCCCACCATCTGCACAAACCGCGGGCCGACACAGTCAGTATTTGGCTTCAGAAATGTCTGCTCTTCTCCAAGCTCATGGCGTCGCTTACAGCTTGTGCGAAACCGTATGCCATCTTCTACGACATCGCGCACCGTTTGAGATGAGCCCTGCCACATAACGTCAACCGTAAAGTTCGAGTCTTCATCGCACACCTGTGAAAAGGTGTCGAATTTTCCGATGAGATCACCGACAAACGGGTCACTTCGGAAATATGCTTCCGTTTGCCCTGGCACATACAAGATCCCGCACCAGATAAACTCAATTGGTCGCACTACTTTCATGTTTCTGCTTCCTTTCAATGCAACAAATATCTGTAAAGACTATACACCGCGAAACCAATTTTACAAAAACCGCCCGAACGAGTTCGGGCGGTACGAGTATGTGTGCTGTCTGTATTCACTTAGAATGCATTGAGGCCAACAATTTCTTTTGATGGTCATCGAGGGTGTCTGATAAGTAGAATTTCTCCAACTCATCCACTTCGCTCGTAGTAAGAGACTTGCCGACAACTAGCGGCAGCACTTGAATGTCAGAATAGAGCTTTCTCAAATCTGACATGATCGCGCCTACAAACTTGCCTTCAAAAACACTGACTCCCACTTCAGATTGGAGCGCTACTAAAGTAGTAGCTGTCGCATACCGACAGTCACCATCGTCGTCGACTATTAGCCCGACAAAGCCGCGCCCTGGTAATTCAGTATCCATCACACTGATGGCATACAGAGTGTCACTGTCTAGCATTATAGTTCTCCCTTTAATGAACTGGTTCGGACGCCACTATACGCTACTCGTAGGAAAAAGAAACCCCTGAGGGTAGAAGGCATCACTGTAATGCAGTACACTAGAGGTATATGGAAAACACAAAAACAGCAGTGCTCGCGGGCGGATGCTTTTGGGGGCTTGAGGATCTTATTCGTGAACAAAAGGGCGTCATCGACACAGAGGTCGGCTACACCGGCGGCACAAATGAAAACCCTACGTATGAGTCGCACCCCGGCCATGCTGAAGCGCTCAGTATCACCTATGACCCTGCTGTACTTCCCTACAAAAACCTATTGGATTTCTTTTTTCAAGTCCATAACCCCACGACTTTAAACCAGCAAGGCAATGACCGCGGTACGTCGTATCGCTCGGCAATCTTTTTCCAAAATGACGAGGAGAAAAAGACCGCTGAAGAAATGATCGATATCGTAAACGAAAGTGCGCGCTGGCAGGACCCTGTCGTCACGACCCTCGAACCATTTACACGCTTCTGGCCTGCCGAGGGGTACCACCAAGACTACCTCGTAAAAAATCCCGGCGGCTACACCTGCCACGCCATCTACTTCGATAGCTATTTAAAATAATAGAGAGAAGCAAAATAAAACCGCTGCGAGGATACGCGGCGGTTTTCTTTTTACCTCCTTCCTTCACTATTTTCGGTGCGCCACTTTTCAAGTTCCGCATGATTGCCAGAGAGAAGTACCTCGGGCACAGCATGCTTCTTTTTATTCCATATCAAAACCTCTGGGCGCGTATACATTTCTCCCGTTGAGACACGCTCGTCTTCGAGTGACTCAAACGTGCCGAGGACACCCGGCACGTTGCGTGCAATAGCGTCGATCATCGTGAGCGCCGGAAGCTCGCCACCCGTGAGCACATACTCACCCACCGATACTTCTTCTGCTTTCAATATCTTTTTGACACGTGAGTCGATGCCTTCATAGCGCCCAGAGATGAGTACGATGTCCTTCCCCTTTTTTGCGAGTGCTTTTGCATCAGCCTGTGTAAACATCTTTCCACGTGGCGACATGATAAACACTTTTACACCAAGCTTCTTACCCACTGCCTTTTTTACAGCGCGAAGTACTGGCTCTGCTTTCATCACCATACCAGGACCTCCACCATAGGGACGGTCGTCGGTCTTTGTGTGTTTGTCGGTCGCAAAGTCGCGGGGGTTATAGTACGACACCCCAATCTTCTTGCCGCGCACTTTTGCTCCCTTTCCCTTTTCAGTTTTCTGCGCACGGCCAAGGACCGAGGCATCGGTATACGCCTTGCAGACCTCTGGAAATAGTGTGACTACATGAAACTGCATATTCGCCATTCTATGCTAGAATCGCAAAAGAACAAGGAAGGAGCTCTCTCATGTTCATGTTGGCATATGTTACCGAAGAATACCTCAACAACTGGGTTGTCATATCAGCAAAAGGTGCAATCGTCGTCGCCTTTGACACAGATCGTCAAACCGCAATAGACAAAGCAAAGGCCGTGGGTATCGCGGAAGAACAAGCTTCTGTTGTGTTTATACATCAGGGCGGAATGTCTAACCTCTACATACCTGGCCCTCCAGAGGAGGATAGCGACGAGATACTGGGCGACGAGAGAAAGGGAAAGTGGATGACTGTCAGAAACACATTTCTTGAATCACGCGGATAACCAAAAGCATCGACCTAGGTCGATGCTTTTTTCAATATTAAAAAACCACGTCTTTACGACGTGGTTTTTAGTTTGCGTTGCTTATTCCGCTCAGGGATTTTTTTCTTAAAATGTTCAAAGATCTTGAGTAGTGCTTTTTGTTTGTCACTGCGCAATCTAGCGAGACTCCGAAGTGAACGTTTCGCGTCCCTCAGGGTCATCCACGCATAGTGAGATAGTTCGTCGGTGTCAATACTAAATTCTGACGGACCATCGTAGACTGCATGGAAGACATAGTATCGCTTGCGTGGAAATCCTTCTTTTTTCTTCAGAGACTTTACACTATACGACCCATAGTAGTAGAGAAACTCAAAGTACTTCGAATGGATGCCGAGCTCTTCTTCAATCTCACGGCGAGCTGCCGCAAGTGGTAGCTCGCCCCTATCGACACCCCCCTTCACAATGCCGGGGTTTGGAGCATTTCCAAATACATCAGCTCGTCCAAAGATGATGAGGAACTTTTTTGTCTCATGATGCTGAATCATCACTGCAACGGTAGGCCGGTGTACGTTTCCTTTTCTATCTTTGCTCATGCGACGCGAAAGCGCACGCTCGAGCTTTGGCGTAATTTTTCTGCCTGCCATGATGGGCCTCCCTTTCTGCTGCTAGTTAGCCAGGAAATGAGTACGTTGTCAATAAAAACAGCCGGCGTATTCTCGCCGGCTGTTTTGTTTATTTACCCAATTAGATCTTGAGGTTTCCTGAAAATAGAAATCGTATGAGGTACGAGGAACAACAAAGCCGCGGAGGAAACGGTACTGGTGGTACCGTGACCGACGCGGCTGTAGTTGTGACAAAGTAATTCGGCGATTTATATTTTCAGGTCGTCGATTGCGTCGTCGAGTGACTTTGGTTCTGCTGGTGCTGCGCCCATGTTCATACCGCCACCCATGTAGGTGCTTCCTATACCTGGGCCGCGACCTCCTTCTGGTTCATTGATTTTAAGATTCACTCGAGCATCGTTCTTCATACCAACTACGCGGAGCAATGTTCGGATAGCCTTTGCGGTGTTGCCTGAACGACCTATGATCTTGCCCATATCTTCTGCATGCACGTCGAGTGTAAGGAGTACGCCCATTTCATCAACGGTACGGTTTACCTTTACGGTTTCTGGGTGGTCAACGAGTGCTTTTACAACTGCTTCGAGGAACTCCTGATCTTTTTCCATACAACTATATAAGAATACTTCTGATAATCAGCCGTTACTGTAATAATAACGCGCTCTGTCATTCATAGTATGAGAGCAGCCACCTCAAGTCAACAAAACCCCGTGTATACGGGGTTTTGGCTTACTATTTTCGTGCTGCTTATGCAGCGACTTTTTCTGCTGGTGCTGTTTCTACAGGAGCTACTGGTTCTGGGACTGGCACTACCTCTTCTGCTTGAGCTTCTGGCTCTGCGACCGGAGTAGGCTCTGCTACTACTGGTACTTCTTCGACAGCTGGCGCAGGAACTTCCTCTGCCTTTACTTCTTCAACTACGGGAGCTGCGACGACTGGTGCAGGAGCATTCTTTGCGTCCTCAGCTGCTTTTTCTGCTGCCTTCTTTTCAGCTTCAACCTTGAGACGGTTTACAATCTTATTCTTTGGAAGGACGTTGATCTTCTTTGCGTCAATGATCTTCTTAGTCACGAGCATGTTGTGGACCGTAGGAGATGCCTGTGCGCCGTTCTTGAGCCACTTGGTGACCTTCTCTGCATCGATCTCAATAGTGCCCGCCTTTGGCTGGTAAGTACCCACGATATCAGCAAAACGAGTACTAGTAGTACTCTCACGCTTGTCGGTCACGATAATACGGAACGACGGGTCGTTCTTTCGGCCGATGCGCTGTAAACGAATCATTAACATAGATGTTGCACAAATCTACCAGAAATAGTCCAAACGGTCAAACGGCGGACTTTCTGCTATACTAGGCCTCATATGAACCAAACAAAGGACGGCTCCCCTTCGGGGCGCCTTGAGGGAGTACTCATGGTCCGCGGCAAAGGCACGGGGTTTTTACGTAATGGCGATAAAAAGGAGGATGACATCATTATTGCACGAGAGGCGCTTGGTACCGCACTCGATGGCGATACGGTAGCAGTAGAGCTCACCGGTAAGGAAGCTGGTCGTACGACCGGCAAGGTCGTTGAAGTACTTACTCGCAAAACCAGTCGCTTCGTCGGTACACTCCAGCAAGGTGAAAAAGGTATCGTTCTCCGCCCTGACAACCGTCGCATCCACGTACGCTTCCTTATATCAGATATTTCTCCAGAATCAGCTGGCCAAAAGGCAGTTGTGGAGGTGACAGCCTTCGATGGGGAAATGCCAACAGCAAAAGTGGTAGAGATTCTCGGAAAAGCAGGCGACCACGAGACAGAAATGCAAGCCATCATTCAGTCGGGCGGCTTTGCTGTCAACTTCCCTCCTGATATCGCACTCGCTGCAGAAAAACTCTACGCCGACAAAGACGCACTCTTTGCAGAAGCGATAAAAGATCCGAAGCGTCGCGATATGCGTGGTGTGCCAACATGCACCATTGACCCAGTCGATGCAAAAGACTTCGACGACGCACTTTCGCTTAGCACACTCGAAAACGGTATGTACGAAATAGGCGTGCACATTGCCGACGTTTCTTTCTATGTGCGCGAAGACCAGCCGATCGACCAAGAGGCTCGCGAGCGCGGCACTTCCATTTACCTCGTCGACCGCGTGATCCCCATGCTTCCCGAAGTCCTTTCGAATGACCTCTGTTCCCTCCGCGCCAACGAAGACCGTCTCGCCTTCTCTGCGATCTTCACTATGGATGCACAGGGCCAAGTACACGAGCGTTGGTTTGGGCAGACCGTCATCCATTCCGACAAACGCTTTTCATATGAAGAAGCGCAGGAAGTTCTCGACACCAAAAACGGCCCACTCCTTTCCGAGCTCGACACACTCATGACCCTCTCACGCATACTCCGCAAAGAGCGTTTCAAGAAAGGTGCCATCGCGTTTGAGTCTGAAGAAGTAAAGTTTGAACTCGATGAACAAAAGCGACCCATCCGCGTGTATGTAAAAAAGCGCACTGAGACGATGCTCATGATCGAAGACTTCATGCTCATGGCAAACCGTGAGGTTTCCGAGTATATCGCAACACTCGCAAAAGAACGCCACAAACACCTCACCTTCGTCTACCGCATCCACGACCTTCCCGACCCAGATCGCATCGAAGAGCTTGCGCTCTTTTTGCGTGCACTTGGGTACGATTTCCCTACCAACAAAGGTCTTGTGAAAGGCGCTGACATAAACGCTATGCTCAAGAGCATTATCGACTCCCCGCAGGCAAACCTCATCAAGACTGCGACCATTCGATCAATGGCAAAAGCGATCTACTCTACGAAAAACATCGGGCACTTTGGTCTTGCGTTTGCAGACTACACACATTTCACCTCCCCGATTCGCCGCTACCCAGACCTCATGGTGCATCGTCTCCTTCGCAAGCACATCGATGGCACGCTCGTGAGTTCACAAGAAAGCGCGCGCTATGAGCGGCTCTGTGAGCAGTCGTCGCAGCGTGAAGTTGATGCTGTAGGTGCCGAGCGTGACTCTATCAAGTTTAAGCAGTGCGAGTACATGCAGCCACATGTAGGCGAAGTATTCGATGGCCTCATTACTGGTGTCACCGACTGGGGCATTTATGTGGAGGAAGTACAGTCAAAAGCAGAAGGTATGGTACGCCTTGCATCAATGAAAGAAGATTATTACCAAGTAGACAAAGGCAGCTACAGTATCAAGGGTGAAAAGAAGAAACGCCGTTACTCACTTGGCGACAAAGTTCGTATCAAGCTCACTGACGTCAACCTCGAAGAACGCACCATCGACTTTGCACTCGCTCCTCAAGTATAGACACAAATATGTACAAAGAACTCCGTGCTTAGCACGGAGTTCTTTGTAATAAAGTCTTCCACTGTTCGTCTATATAGGTATGGACTACCTATTTTTCGGTTTTGAAATGAAGACAATTCGCGCCACTGCGAGCGCTATTGTATGTACCCTCACTCCCGGTGCATACCACTATTCACTTCAGCCGAGAGACCATTTCAGCAAGCGATACCTCTCCTACTAAATACTCTCATCACGAAATTCATTCTCGGCTGAAATGAAGCCGAGTTTTTTATTTCAGCACAAACTGTTCTTTACCATTGGAGGAATAACCATGACAAACCGAATATTTTTTCGCAAAGGCAAAAAAGTAGGTCTTGCTCTTCTTGAAGAAAGCGACGCCCTCTTTTGTGTTATAGGGTTGAATGATGAATCGGTGACCCGCAACCTAATGAGGAGATTTCCACTCTCACTCGGAGAGGAGCGCGAATGGATTCTAAATCTTCATAAACGCAAGGATACAGACCAAATGTTTGCGATTGCACTTGTAGAGACCGGCGAGCAAATAGGTATGATGGGTCTCCACCATATCGACTGGATCAGCCGCACTGCGACGACCGGCGCTTGGATAGCCGCGACTGAACATCGTGGCAAAGGCCTCGGGAGTGAAGCGAAGATGCTCCTACTCGAGTATGCGTTCAACACGCTTGGACTTCGAAAAATTAGTTCGCACGTGCTCGCATCAAACGAACGGAGCAGAAAATACAACGAGCGTTGCGGGTATAAGATTGAAGGTTCACTTAAACAGCAGGTATTCGTCTCCGGTAAATATGTCGATGAGCTTTGTATGGCACTATTTTATGAAGATTTTCCACCGTTGTGGAAAAAATATGTTGAGGGTACAAAATAATACATACCCGGCAAGCTTCGCTTGCCGGGTATTTCTGTATCTTTTTTACTTGCCTATTATCCTTCCGAGGCGTATATTCACTGCGGGGACGAAAAGTTCGTTGCCTAGAACAAAGGAAAAATGCGATGCGATATACACTACTGGTAGGGGCATCTAGCCCTTCAAAAATCGGGCAAGTAAACAAAGCTATCGAAAGAGGCATGCGGCGCCGGTACAGCGACGATCTCGCAATGGCAATGCGTGAATTTCTCGAGAAGTGCGTGGGTGCCACCGCCACCATCACCAAGGTGACAGTCGAGGCCAGCGGTCGCTTTATTGTAGAAACACTGAAGCCACTGACTGACTTTGCGGAAGTGATTGGAAATATGTTGCGGTCGCAATTCCACACAAACGCAAAAATTGAAATTGAGTGTCATCCACGCTAACGACTGAGGCGCGCTAGCAATAGCGCGCCTTTATTTTTTACATATACACCCCACTATCCTTCGTACGTCCAGCGATTTTCCCAAGGAGAGAAAAAATCGGGACGGACGTTTTCTCACTTCTACTTCGCCACACTTACCGCCTCATCAAACTTTACCGAGAGGAGTTTTGAAACGCCGTCGCTTCCCATCGTGACGCCATAAAGTACGCCGGCGCGTGACATCGTTTCGCGGTTGTGAGTGATGAGAATGAGCTGCGAGCGAGCGCCGAGAGCTGCGATCATATCTCCGTAGCGTTTAGAGTTTGCCTCATCGAGAGCAGCATCGGTCTCATCGAGAATAACAAAAAGCGGTGGGTTCACCTGGCTCATCGCGAAAATAAGCGCGATAGAAGTGAGCGCTCGCTCGCCACCAGAAAGCATCTCGAGGCCTTTGATACGCTTATGCGTGAGCTTCACATCAATCTCAATTCCTTCTTCTGCCTCCTTGGCATCTTCACTACCCTCTTCCTCCATATCGTTTTTCTTTTTCTCTGCGACTCGGAGGAGGGAGCCGGTACCGCCCTGGAACATCATGCCAAAAAAAGTATTGAACTCTGCACTAATTTTTTCAATACCCGATACAAACTGCACATTGAGTTCATGAGTGAGGTCATCGATAAGTGAGCGGAGCGAAGCAACTGATGCTTCGAGGTCAGTGATTTCTTTTGCTAAAAATTCATCGCGTGCTTTTGCATCGTTGTATTCTTTCACAACGTCTTCACCTCCAGCGCCTCCCAGCTCTTCGAGACGTATCTTCATTTTTTCGAGTTCGCGGCGTCGGTTTTGCTGCAGCTCGCGGCTCTCGGCTGCAATCATTTCGCGTGAAAGTATTTCGCCATGCTCGTTTTTAAGCTCGACTGTAAAGTAGTCGGCAGCAGCGCGTCCGACGAGTGACATCGCTTCTTCAATTTCTCGCTTGAAATCTTCGCGATCACGCTCAAGGACACGGAGCTCTCGGTCGACAGAAGAAATGAGCGACTCCACCTCGCGCTCGCGTCCCATGATTTCAAAAATCTCACGCTCTGCTCCCCTGCTTTCGCTCCGGTCAGCTTCAATAGCACGCTTGAGGCTTTCGTACTCATCACGGAGCCCATCTTCGTTTTTTGCGACGACCGCACTCATTTCATCTTGTGAATGTTTCGTTTTTTCGAGCGCGTGCTTTTCTGCAGTGAAAGACGCGATACGCGCTTCGTCACGAACCTTACCGTGCGCTGCTTCTGTGACAAAAGAAACTACCGCATCTAGCATGGTGCGCACCGTTGCGCGGAGGCGAGACACCTCTTCTTCAGAATCTGCATCCGCAGCGGTTTTTGCAAGCGTGTCTTTGAGGTTGCTCACGTGTGAAAGCGGCACCGAGATATGCGCGGTGTCCGTAGTGCCGCGCTCAAGCTCAGCGAGTGTCCGCTCTAGGTATGCTATCTGGCCTTCTACCTTTCCTATTTCACGAAGTACGGTCTGACGCTCGTCACGTGCTTCCCGAATGCGCGTTTCGAGCCCCACGAGGGCGTCACGCTTTTCATCTTTTTCGCTTGCGGTGAGTTTTTCTTTTGCACGCGTGAGCTTTGTCTCTAGCATTGCAAGCTCTTCTGTAGGAGCAAGTCGAGCATTGGAAAGGCGATCAACATGAAATGCCAAATACTCGTCTTCGCGACGGAGATACTCCGCGTACGACTTGGTGAGGTCGGTACGGAGCTCAATGGCACGTTCCATTTTGCGCATCTGCTTTTCAAGAAAGCGCAGGTGCGGTGCCACCTCGCGGCGGAGTGACTCTACGTGTGCGATGTTATCTACTGTCTTCTCAAGCTTTTTTTCACTTTCTGCTTTTTTATATTGAAATACTTTAAGGCCAAGTGCGTCCTCTATCATCTCGCGGCGTTCACGCGGCGTAGAAGAAAGGATGCGGTCAGCTTCACCTTGCGAAATGATGTGATGCCCTGTGGGGCCAATGTTGGCAGAGGCGAGAAGCTCCTGCACATCTTTGAGGCGTGTACGTGAGCCGTTGATGAGATACTCGTTTACACCATCGCGGTTTACCACACGCTCAATGGTGATTTCAGGAAAATCGAGGGGGAAAATTTTCGCAGTGTTGTCGAGCGTAATTTTCACCGAAGCACGGTTCGCGCGAGCCTGGCTTGGCGAGCCGTTGAAGATAAGATCCTCACCACGCTTGCCACGAAGCGACTTAATGGACTGCTCGCCGAGCACAAAACGAAACGCTTCAGCGACGTTCGACTTCCCCGAGCCATTCGGACCCACGATACCAGTGATAGCTGTCGAGAACTCCAAATCAGTCTTTTTAGCAAAAGACTTAAAACCCGCTACCTGGAGCGACTTTAGATGCATCCCTATTATTTTAGCATTTCATGTTGTAAATACTGTGTCTTATCCTCATATGTAAAACCCGACACCTCTGTAAGAGAGGTGTCGGGTTTATTTTATTTCATCCAGAACATCTTGAGTTGTGTAAGCTGAGCCATTTATAAACTCAGTCCAGGTAGTTGATGAATCTCTTCTTAGCTTCTTCATTAGTTGCACACGATATGCTTCTAGACCTGCTATCGCATCTTCTACAGAACACGATGGCATCACCTGCCATACATCTTTCTCTTCAGTCCATTCCAGCGCAATTACCTCACGTAATCGACGTCCAAGGGCACGACCTTCTTTTCTTTGAAAAGCTATGTATTCTTCTACTGTCTTGAACATGAAAATTACCTCTCGCTCCGTATGGGATAGTACACAAAACACCTTGTTCAGGCAACATCTATTACCGAAAAGCGAGACAAGTGCTTCAGGCGAGCATTTGCAGCCGTCAAGCTTGGTCTTTTCATGGAGTGTAGCGGAATGAAAAGTTGGCGGCGAAACCGAAGCGAGGAGCCGCTGGGCGACGGAGCGGTCGCCACGGGCACTTGATGAGCGACTACCACCCCTTCACCTCAAGACCCTTTTCTGCGGCTACCAGCTCAGCCTCTTGTTTTGTTATTTTTAAACGTATCAAATGGCTTCTCAAAAAGTGCTGTGAGAATGAAAAGTAAACCTACACCGAGGAACGTCACAATGCGACCCAGTATTGCCATTCTCCACACATCAACCAAAAGAAGTCTTCCAACAACGCCCGTAAGAAGAACAATGCCTGCATATCTAAGCTCCGTAACATTAGTCGTACGCCCAATCGTGTACAAGCAGAGTCCTGCAACTGTATATATTAGAAGTGCGACCGAAACTGCCACATCAACTGAGCCAAATACAGCGCCTGCAACGAGCCATACGAGCGCAGTCACATACAGACCAAAAAATATGAAGAGTAACTTTGATGAGGTAAGGTAAGATTCAGTATCATCGGTCAACGTTTGAATAGATCGATAAAGTAGTGAGGCAGCTGCAAATATGATGCAGGCCAGAGCATATAAACCAAGTGCGTGGGGGTGCATCCATGACAGTTCCCATTGTGACGATGTAAGCGATCCAACTGACACAAACACCGGTAGTGCAAAAGTGGCGACAACTGTACCGATCCATGATGCTGGTGTGCGTAGGAATAACACTTTGGCAATGAGTAACAGACTTAAAAGTGACCATGTGACGTATCTCAAGACTGTGAGTGAATCTGTATCTGTTATTAGCGCCCCCCAATACACATAGATACCCGCAACCGCATACAACCATGCAACAGCGAGCGCGATGGCTCCCGCAGTAATTATTTGAGCATCGTTTTCTTTTTTTCCACACCATACAAGCCATGAGCACACACCAAACGCCACAACTGCCATAAAGTAGAGACCGCATGCCGCTGGAGCAAACGGTGAAGTGCTTGCTGACAAATTAAGTACACTTACAGAAGTTGCGATTGGCACTAGAAAACTTGCCATAGCAATATAGAAAGTTTGTCTCGGCAGCTTCTGCACTGCACTGTACGCTACTACAAAGAGTGTAATGAGCGTCCACGAGACATATCTCAGAACTTCTGTAGTGTCTCCATCAAACAATGCCCCGAAGATAAGCCATGCGCATACATGTGCGTAAAACCAAAATAGTGCGGCGAATGAAACACCTATTGTTTGGTACAGCGGATTTTTTTCTAAGCGGAAGCGATTCTGCGCAAACGCGCTCAGTGCAAGCGTGGTAAGTGTGAGTGCATAGAGAGCGTACGCAGAAGGATGAAGCGCACTACTCTCCCACAGTGACGATCCAACATCACTGATAGACACACATATTGGTATGAGGAATGCATATGAAACGACACCTACTACTCTGTTTGAAAGTCGAAGGAACATTACAAGGACTATCGATATAGCAATTTCAAATGTGTACACGAGCGTGAGAGTAAACCCATCAAATGCAAAGCTCGTCGACAAAAGCGCAAGCACTGATGCAAAGGCCGCATACACCGTAATGAGCTTTGTAGATTTTTGAAGAAAATAACACAGGTATCCAGTGAGCACACAGATGAGTGAAGCGCCGAGTGCGATGAGCGCCTTATGCTCTGTGAGAACCATCATCCACCCCACAAACACACCCGACGCTGCTCCAAGAGACACAATATCGAGCGCCACAGGTGTGTTGCTACGCAACATACTTATTGTTGCTGACGCAAAGAAAAATGCCGAGAACACAAGCACGAAGATCCAAAGAATGTCAGGTGATATCATTCCACTCGAATACGCCGATACCTCAGCAAGTGACACTCCGACAACAAATGTGAGATTTACTGACCTCCAATGAGTGAAAAAAACCACAACAGAGAAAGCGGCTGTTACAGAGAGGAGGTACAGGAAAAAAGGTGTGAGTTCTGAACTTGGAGCGTTGACGAGAAGTGGTGCGACCAGACTTGTGATAGCCGAAGCCACACAGAGCCATTCAGCTTTGGTATCGATACTTACTACAACTGCATAGGTAATGGTGAGTACCAGAAGGACAAGAGCAACTAATGGTGAAAAGATATGGAATAAAAATTGCCCTGCGTAGATACTTGCAATCACAATACCCACACCGAGCGTGGTGAGTACAAGATAGTGTTCAACATTTGTCTTTTTCCGCCAGAACCCAACCGCACAAACGACGAGACCGAGAAGAATGCCAAAAAGAATACGGGCAAGAGGACTAATCCAACCCTCAGAAATCGCATAACTCACAAACCAAACTGCACCTAAGAAGAAAAAGAACGCACCAACTTTGATAAGCGTATTTTCGCCAAGCCAGACCATAATAGGGTCGGGTTTTGGAGTATTTTGGGTAGGGAGCGGTTGTGAGGTTGCAATAGATGGATTCAACTCCGAAGTTTGGGTGGCGACTGGCATTATAGCCGACTGAGTCACACTTTCTGCCACAGAGCTTATATTTTCAGTGACAGGGGTCACTATAGTCTGTTGGTGTGTCACTGGTGCAACAGGTACAGCCGGTATGGCGTTTTTATCTTTTTGCTCAAGAGCAGTTAGTCGCGTACTTAAACGCAAACACCAAAAGAAGAGAAAGAGGATACAAAAAAACGAAAAGTCCATGACTGATAAAATTAACTAAATAATACTTGCCTAAGTATATTTTTATTGTATCACCAAAAAAACTATACCTTTTTCTTCATGGGTACAATCATTACGATAACGCAGTTAAAAATCCTCCTTTATCAAACAGCTAAACAAAGTATGACGTTCACCACCCCTTCACCTCAAGTGCCTTTTCAGC
>JAYVPP010000076.1:0-4974 GCA_043757305.1 Candidatus Kaiserbacteria bacterium | reverse complement strand
AGCTCGACGGTCAAAAAGGGCTATAGCGGCGTGGCCATCTATACAAAAGTGGAGCCAGAAAAAGTGGAATATGGTCTTGGTATACCAGAGTTCGACGGCGAAGGTCGCCAGCTCGCGCTCTTCTTCAAAGACTACGTAATTATCAACTGTTACTTCCCCAACGGTGGCCGTGGTCCAGAACGCATCGACTACAAGCTCCGTTACTACGATGCATTTCTGGAGTACTGCGAAAAGATACGTAAAACACAGCCGAACATTATTTTCTGTGGTGACATCAATACAGCACATACCGAGATAGACCTTGCTCGCCCAAAAGAAAATAGTGACACAACAGGCTTTCTCCCTATCGAGCGAGAGTGGATAGACACACTGGAGAACAGCGGGTACATCGACACCTTCCGCCATTTCAACCCAGGGAAAAAAGAAATGTATACGTATTGGGATCAAATTACTCGTGCACGGGAGCGTAACGTTGGCTGGAGAATCGACTATTTTTTCACCTCACGTGAGATGCAAAAAAAGCTTTTGGGTGCGCATATCCACACAGATGTTTTTGGCTCCGATCACTGCCCTATCTCGATAGAAATCGACTTCTAGCAAAGGAAGTTTTGCGAGTGTCCTTTATAAGACACTTATCCACATGTATGTCCTTTACATGCACTTGTTAAGGACATACAGTGTACTCAGGCCCAGAAAGGGCAGGCGGAAGAAATTCCCCTAAACATGATCTTTCAAAAAAGAAAAAGTAATACCTCCAAAATTACTTTTGTTCTTCATATTCCCACCCACAAGATTTACGGAGTATTGGCTAAAGTATGTTGCGAAGAGGGCGCCTGAGTCTCGGACTCCCCCTCCGCAACATACATTGGACGATTCCCCATAAATTATCCGAGCCAGCATACTTGCGCAGAACACCTCCACCCGTTTTGCGCAACGCAGGCTCATCTATACAACAGTTTCTATGCTGTTTCAAAAGCCCCCATGCAGCCACACCCCTGGTTACATATCGGGGCTTTTTTGTATCTGGCACTACGGCTATACAATATATCCCCAGAGTTTCCGTAACAATAAAAAACCACCCTCATGAGGGTGGTTTTTTTATATAACCTTATGCTTCCGTTTGAGTTTCTCCAGCTCCGTTGCCTCCTCTTCCTCCCCGGCTTCTCTCCCCTCTTGTCCCAGAGCGCGCAGCTCCTCAGCCGGTAGTTTCATGAGTTCCCCAGCCCTACCCTCCAAGTATTCTGCAGTGTTTTTAGTAGGGTCTTCAAGCACTTCTTCAAGGAGCGCGTGGAGAGTGTCTCCTAGCATTGGTCCAGGCTTCTCCCCTGTCACCTCCATAATGCGAAGCCCATTGATTTTGAGCATCTTCACCGAAATAGGGTCGCGAAGGGCCTCGTCTACCATTGCTTTGTACTGACGGAAGCGAAACGGCTGTTCCTTTGGACGTCCGGTGCCAATACGATCGCAAATACGGAGATCAAGCAAGTTCACTATCTGCCCTTCCCCGACGTTCCGTATAGTGCGTCGCACTGCTGAGAGACTTATCAGCGCTGGGTCAGAGAAAAACATGTGCCAACGGACAAGCTTCACGACTGTGTCGATTGTTTCACGTGGAAAGCGCAGGGCCTCGAGCGCTTTTTTCGTCATACGAGCACCAATGACCTCATGTCCGTGGAATGTGTAGTCCTTTTTTTCTTCTGACCAACGCCTCGAAGCAGGTTTCCCGATGTCGTGAAAGAGCGCTGCAAGACGTACCTCAAATGGATAGTTTTTATCAGCAGCATGCTGTACTGAGCGGAGAAGATGCTCGTATACATGGTACACATGAGCGCCATTTTGCTCCACGCCAATGGCATCAAGGAGATATGGCATCACATACGGCAACATACCAAGCTTTTCAAAGAGAATAATACCTTGCATCGGCTGTGGTGATGCAATAATCTTTCCAAACTCATCACGAATACGCTCCTTTGAAATACGACCAAGGTTAGCAACATTTTTAGCGATAGCGGCAAGCGTCTCCCCTTCAATCATAAAATCGAGCTCGGAAGCCAGGCGCACTGCACGCATCATGCGAAGTGCGTCTTCTGCAAAGCGTTCGTCTGCATCCCCTACTGTACGGATGCGGCGTGCCATGATGTCTTTTTCACCCTCAAAATGGTCTACCACAATGGCTTTCTCGATATTGTACGCAATGGCGTTGATAGTAAAGTCGCGACGCTTCAGATCCTCGTCTAGGTTCTTTGTAAACATCACTTCGTCAGGACGGCGAGCATCGCTGTACGCACTTTCAATACGATATGGGGTTATCTCTATGACCTTCATCAAAGGGTCCTCACTTTCCGTTACTACCCCCACAGTTCCAAAAACGTTATTTTGAAATGTCTCAGGGAATAGAGCTGCTATTTCGTCCGGGAGTGCGTCTGTCGTTATATCCCAGTCTTTTGGTGTACGCTTAAGGAGAAGGTCACGAACACATCCTCCCACGAGGAATGCCTCAAAACCTCCCTGCTCAAGTGAGTTTGTTACACGTGACACTGCTTCAGGGATATCTGACCGTACTATTGAACCAAGTGGCATATACAAGGAAATGATAGTATCTTTTTTGCTTTTCTCCTAGTTAGTGAGTATGATTGGTGACGTAATGGACGCCGATCCATTTGAATCTTGCCCTGCTGACAGTTTGTACTACGTCAAACTGGCGAGGGCTGCGTTCGCACAGAGTATGAAAGCAAGCTTTTATACTTGCGCTCACTTGCCCTCGTAGTGAAATGGATATCACGCGACGCTTCGGACGTTGTATTCTGGGTTCGAGTCCTGGCGGGGGCACACACACTGAAAAACACCGCCTGCGCGGTGTTTTTCAGTGTGTGTGCCAACCGCAGCAATGTTTTTGTTTGAGCTTTACTCAAGGCAAAAACCGCGAGGTGGGGTCGAGAGATTTTTCTGTCAGGAAAAATACTCGTGACCGCAACATTATCAGTTGAACCAAATACACAAATACACTATACTAACGCTTGTAGATTGAAGTTGCGGGCATGGTTAAGTGGTATAATACGTCCTTGCCAAGGATGAGTCGGGAGTTCGATTCTCCCTGCCCGCACAAAATCAGAAAATACCCCGAAAGGGGTATTTTCTGTAATTTTTGATGACTGACAGGGAGAATCGAAGCTGTTGCGTGCTATTTTGAAAAAATAGCCACAACGGATACTGATCCTGTAAGGGTCGATTCTCCCTGCCCGCACAAATACAAAACAAAAACACCCTTATGGGTGCTTTTGTTTGTTTCACATGACACAGACCCCCAGTGACTTCTTTGCAGCGAGGCTCATAATTAGTCAAGGTCTGGGACAAAGTGAGTATACGCTATGAAAAAAGTTGGTATGAGTGCGACTCATATTGCTATCGCAATAATCCTGTTCGTTGCGGCACTGAGTCTTATCGAGCGTTCAGTTGAACAGCCACTCAAAGATATCAATGCAACGAATGCTGCCTTATTTGCGAAAGTTTAATAACAGCCGGCGTCACACGATGCCGGCTGAGTTTGTTTGGGGATAAAGGGTGTTGATATGTGTATAAAAGACAAACTAAATATAAGACAGTCTTTTTATATAATGTTGCAGATAAAGGCTTTTGTATAAACTTGTATATAAAATGTTTCACGTGAAACATTATTTATCTCTATAAAGCACAGATATGTATAGTGAAAAGCGAAAGTTGGGTAATATCGGCGAAGATGTGGCTGTAAATAAGCTCAAAAGTGATGGTTTTATTATTCTGAGTCGAAATTATCTCAAGAAGTGGGGCGAAATTGACATTGTTGCACGTGGTACTAATGGAATAATTCATTTTATCGAAGTGAAAAGTGTTTCACGTAGCACAAATAAAGCCAAGCAGCGGGCTACTGTAGTACATGAAACATATCGACCTGAAGAGAATGTTACCCGTGAAAAGCTCGTCAAACTTGAACGTGTGATTCAAAGCTGGCTGAGTGAGTATAAATATGGAGGTGAGTGGCAGATCGATGTTGCATCAGTGATTTTGGATACTAAGCGCAGATTGGGCAGGGTAGAGATGATTTGGGGCGTATACTGATAAAAGACATGTCTTTTATCAGTATACGGCTTAAAACATAGGTTTGGATATGTTCCACGTGGCATACTGACCAAGCGCTTACTCATTGACAACAAAAGCTGGCTAGTAGCCAGCTTTTGTATTTTGTCGGGGCGCCGAGAATCGAAGGCTCATGCGTGTGTGACTAAATTGTGCCTGGTTTGATCAGCGGATTGTTGTCGGGGCGCCGAGAATCGAACTCGGTCTATCTGGTCCCAAACCAGACGTACTACCGGTATACTACGCCCCGAGGTGAGGGAAAAATGAATGCTTGCATTCATTTTTCACGAACCGAAGGGGCGGAAGCTTTGCTTACAGCCCACGACAGTTCGATTTTTTCTTGCTTTTGAACCGAAGGGGCGGAAGCTTTGCTTACAGCCCTTCGTTCAAAATTGTGCCTTGACTGCTCCTTGTGCAAAGCCAAGAATACCACATAGTTTCTTTTTTTTCTATACACAAAACCGCTTTCCTGGCTTTGGAAGGAGGGTATGGTATCGTGAGCCCATAGGTTCGACACTCGCATTCCGCCACGCCTCGAATATAGGTATAAGCGCCACCATCAATTTTAATTTTGATATGAAAAAAGAAATCACTATTCACCGTACACGCATTGGGAAAGATATTATTGCAGAATTTACAATTCCACTGACTGAGAAGGCACAAAAGGAGGGGAGAGTAGCAGTGATTTGCCAAGGCGCACCGACAATGCCAGGGAAAAGCTCAGTACTTACGTTTCTCGCAGAGAAAGGTTTTTATGCAATCGTCCCACGCTATCGCGGTACATGGGAGAGCAGCGGCAAGTTTTTGGAACATGAACCAACAGAAGATATCAAAGAGGTGATAGATGCGCTTGGGAAGCCA
>JAYVPP010000075.1:0-5059 GCA_043757305.1 Candidatus Kaiserbacteria bacterium | reverse complement strand
TCTCGAAGTTGCACCTGTCCCGCCAGTCTTGGCTGCGACAACTCCCAGATGAGCTCAACACCATTTAACCGCAGCACACATCATGTACTGCGGTTTTTCTATAGACAACAAAATGGAGTGGGTATACACTCACGCTAGAACGAACATTGAAAGGAAAGTACTATGGGGTCTCTCAAAAATTTCTACTACCACTTTGTACGTGTGGTCTGCATGGGGTTACTCTGCGCTGGTGTATCTCTACGTCTTACACAGGGCGCAGAGTATGTGCCATCGCGGAATGTTTCGATACAAGTAAAAAATGTCGTAAAGAAGCGCAGTCCAACACGAACGCCTGTGATTACAAAACAGCAACAAAAACTGCTGTATCTGCCGCCATCGAACGTTGTGGTCGGTTGTACTACCGCGCGCGACGCCACTTTGATTGCAAAGGTGTTTGCGGAAGCAGGCACAGACCCAGTGCGTAGTGGCTTCGCCTACGATACGTACTGGAAGTACTGGAACAGCAAAAGCTGCGGCGTGTACAACTATGGACTGACGCTTGAACCAAATGCGGTCCAAGCAGCTTTTACAACGAAGCAAAACTTGCCCGTAAAAGTCTTTCCTGGCCAAGAGGGGGAGGTGACACCCGCAGTCTTCCAGAGAACACTATATGTCGTAATGATGAACCAAGACGTGCTTGCTAATATTTTTCGTTGCGTGCACGACGTGAATGAAGAATCGGGGTTTGACCGCATCGAACTCTGCCGCCCAAACATTTAGAATAAACCGCTGGGAAATTTCCCGCGGTTTTTTAATTGGAAATAGCAAAATGGGTAAGTGCGAGATTTGACATGGCCGCATCTCGTGATGCTTGGGGGAAGTGGTCTTCCGCTCTAGTATAAGAGTCGCACAATATATCTTTTGCGACGCTTATACTAGGGCTGCGCCCTAGTATAAGCGTCGCAGTTCAGTGTGGGACGATCTCTATGTTGGACTGTGTGTTTGCGCGCCGAAGAAATATCACTGCGCCCTTCCCTGTGCGTGGTTATATTTTTTTGCACCACTCGGTTTAGTATTCTCTGTTTCTCCAGTAATTCTATTTTAAGCTCCCGATAATTCTAGTTACTATTTGTGTTACAATCCAAAATAGGATTTGTTCTGAGGAGTTGAAAATGTTCACAAGAAAAGAGATTAGAGAAGCTCGTAGAGAGCAAAGAATTCTGAATAGCCAGACTCATCTAGTTGGACGATCTCTTGTCCGAGTGTCTAAAAATGAGGGCGAAGTTGATGTCACAAGTAAGGTGTATAACTACTTTGTAAGTGCGTCTGCTAACGGTCAGAAGCGTTATAACGAAGCAACGAAGTCGCACTATAAAAGTAAATCTGTGCAGCAGTTTTAGTCACCTAAACTAAAAGCCTCTAATCACTTTAGAGGCTTTTTATTATCATCCACCCATAGACGGGTATTTCTTGACTCATTCCTGTTGAAAGGTTTTAGAGTCGCACCACAAGAGTACTTCCTAAACTCTAACTTCCTTCGATCGTAAGAGTTTAGAGTCGCACAATAATTTTAAAAGCAATTCATACGGCACGAAAAAACCCGCCTGGTGGCGGGAGCTTTCTTATCCGAGGGATTCGATCTTTACGCGAGCGTAGTGCTGGCGATGGCCGATTTTGCGATCGCGGTTACTCTTTGCCTTGTAGCGCATGATGGTAACCTTTGGGCCTTTCTTCTCCCCTTCGTAGATTGCGGTTACCTTTGCACCCTTAATGAATGGTGTACCGAGAGTAACGTCCTTACCGTTGTCTACCATAAGGACCTGGTCAAACTCTACTTTATCTCCAGGAAGGCGCGCAACGCCGAGGAGTTCAACATCGAGAATGTCGCCGACAGCAACAATATACTGCTTCCCACCAGTTTTGATCACAGCAATTTCTTCTTTCTTTACAGCAACCTTCTTTGGAGTGGCCTTTTTAGCCACTTTTGGTGTTTTTGCGACTGCCGCTGTTTTTGTTGTTGTAGTTGTGGTTTTTGCCATAAGCCCCAAGATAATACAAGATTTGCACCATTTACGCAAGCGTTTAGCGGGTCGTCGATATTTTATTCTCCAGCGTTTGTGAGCTGTGGTTTTTCGAGCGTGGTTACTTCAATGCCCGCAGAGGTATCGGTGATACGCAGGATATCTTTATCAATCTTTCCGAGCTCTTTGTAGCCGGCGTTGTAATGGTTTACCGTTGTGGAAAGTGTATTTCCAAGCTTCTTATAATAGTCCTCGTATGCGGCAATGTGGCGCATGAGCTGCTCAACATTTTTCTGGATTCCTTTTGCTTGTTCTTCTACCTGGAATGCACGGAAGCCATAGAGCACAGACTGCAAGTACGCGGCAAAAGTCGTTGGCGATACAATTATGACGTTACGATCCTTGTACGCGTAGTCGATGAGCGAACGGGTATTTACTTTTGTGGCTCCCACTTCATTTATCAAAAGGTCGTAGTAGATACCTTCTGCAGGGATATACATAAATGCAAATGGTAATGTGCCGTCGGTAGGACGAATGTATTTTGCGGTTTCGTCGATGCGTTTTTTGAGGTCATTCACAAAATCTTTCTCCAACGCTTCCCTCCGCGCATCATCGGTCTCATCAACGAGTCGCTGGTAGTTGTCGAGTGAAAACTTCGCATCGACGGGTATCATGCCGTCTTTGGTCATCACGACTGCGTCGACGGTCTCACCACCTGGAAATTCGTGCTGTATTTTGTATGCCGTAGGCGGAAGAATATTGGAAAGAATGAGCTCGAGCGATGCTTCGCCCAGGTTGCCGCGCTGCTTTTGGTGTTTGAGAACCTTCTCCAGGTTTTTGAGACTCTCTGCGATGGTGAATACTTGTTTTGAGGATTCAGTCGACTCTGTAACGCTTTTGACAACACTGAGCACTTGCTCGCTTACTTGCTTGTTGATTTCTTGAATGAGACGCTGTGATTCTGAAAATTGTTTTTCCACGGATGCGCTCATACGGTCACTTGATCGCTCGAGGCGCGCGTCGAGTGTATTGCGAAGCTCTCCAAGCTGGCTCTGGAGGAGCTGCATCGCACGCGCGCTTTGTTCCCCTTCTACCTTCCCCGCCCCTTCGGTCGCTTTGCGCGATTGGAGCACAAGCCAGCCAAGCCATACGACTGCAGCGGTGAGAATAATAAGTATAAATGGCACAATATTTTCCATAGCGCTATTTTAGCACAATGTAAATTAATATTGACAAACAGAGTTAAATATTTTATATTCGTCATAAATTAGTTCATCAGAGGAGTAGGTAAATGAATATCACCATAGCTGGACTCGCAAAGTCCTTAAACACTAAATTTAATTTAGGAGAAATAAATTGGACTAGAGCTGAAGTCGCAACATTCGTTGATGCATGTCAATCAAGTGTGTATGCAGAAGTGTGCGGATTAGCTCCCGCTGAGCTTGGTGAACTCATTTCACAAAGTATGTCAGCCGACACTTCCTCAACTCTAAAAAGAACACCACATGGAGAAATGTATAGTTTCAATTTTTGCCCAACTCCAGAATTAAGCGGCATCGATAATCTCCGGATTATGGCAACAGCAGCACTGCTAACAGTTATGTTTGACATGCTGGCAGGTAAAATCCACTACTGACACTGTTCTCTTTTAGCTCATCTGCATTATTGCGGGTGGGCTTTTTCTTTTTGTGCTATATTTTCCCTATAACTATCATATATATGTCACTACATGAACAGATAAAAGGAGAGCTCAAGGATGCAATGCGCGCAAAGGATGAAGTGAAACTTCGTACCGTGCGCGGCATGCTTACCTCGTTTACCAACGAGCTCGTCGCAACATCTCGCAAGCCACAGGATATGCTCACGGATGAAGAAGTCATTGCTGTCATTCGTCGCCTTGCAAAACAACGCAAGGAGTCCATTTCACAATTTGTGGCAGGTGCGCGTGAAGACCTCGCAGTGGGAGAGCGTGAAGAGCTTGCTGTTCTCGAAGCATATCTTCCCCAGATGATGTCGAAAGAAGATATATTGAAAATCGCAGAAGCAAAGAAAGCTGAGCTCGGTATCACCGACAAAGCAAAGATAGGACAGTTTGTGGGTACACTTATGAAAGAGCTCAAAGGAAAAGCAGACGGCAACGATGTGAAAGAGGTTGCGGAGTCTCTCTTCTAAGTTATTCTGGGGCTACTCGGGAATACCTGCGGAAGTCAGGAGGGCGCGAGCGTTAGCGAGCGCCTTTTCTGATTCTAGTTCTTTCTGAAATAGTTTGTCTTGTATTTCGTGGAGCGCTTCAACGAGCGTCATCTTTTGGTCGTCCTCTAAGCTACTCCAGCGCACATTGGTGCGCCACTCCCCTATCGTGTTGTACGCATGGATGCGTGCAAGCTCGATGCTTGCTTCTGACACGAGCTCGCGGGGGTTGTTGTCGCTTACTCCACTTTTTGGTGCATGGGTGTCTGCCATATGTGTACAGTGTACCCTGATCTAGTATACTGTACAAAGTATTACTAATGTTGTATAAAATAAGTAGATGAACTTTGAACTTGGAGGATTCATGAAAAAAAGTACAGCACTTCGCAAGGAGCAGCCCGAGGTGGTAAAGCGAGCAATCGCAGAAGAAAACAAAGCATTGCTCTCTTATCTGGGGAAGAAAGGCGCGGTGCAAGCAAACGATAATCGTGAGGCTCGAAGAGCTTTTGCCGAACGCTGTGCAGATGTTCGCAGTGCCGAAGATGCACAGATACGCATCGATGCCAACGAGCATATCGTCCCCATCGACTCTGATGACGAACGAAATGTAGCGTAGAAGGACACAATGGGTATGATCACCGACGCAGATATTTCCAATTCATTTTTGAATTGGAAAGCAAAACATTATCCGAAGGCACAACCGCAACATCTGTCTTCCTATCTACGAACATTCTTTGAGCACCAATCGTGGTGCAAAAATATGTACCCGTTAGAGAAGGTGAAGCTTTTCAATCGAGTGCTCCATCTTGTGCGGTCTCAGGCAGGCCATGCAGGTGCAGTTACCCGAAAGAAAAATAAAGAACGTGCGC
>JAYVPP010000074.1:0-5213 GCA_043757305.1 Candidatus Kaiserbacteria bacterium | reverse complement strand
TGTACATGTCGTATTGCGTGATGAGCTTGCCTTCCTTTGGGTCGGGCTGGAGCGGTACGAGCTCGGTTAGTGGTATGGGGGAAATCACCACGCCTGCAGCATGTACGGAGATGTGTCGCACCTTGCCTTCAATCTTTTTTGCGAGGTCGATGACTTCGCGTATGGCACTATCTTTTTTATAGAGTGAGGCAAGGTCAGGCTCCAGAGTGATAGCGCGTTCGATGGTCATAGCAAAACCTTGGCTTCCCATGGGGATGAGCTTTGCGATGGTGTCACCGATGGAGTACGGGTGGCCAAGCGCTCGCGCTACGTCGCGTACTGCAGCGCGCGCCATCATGGTACCGAATGTACCGATCTGTGCCACATGGTCGGCGCCATACTTTGTCCGTGCGTACTCGATGATTTCGTCGCGGCGATTGTCGGCGTAGTCCATGTCGATGTCAGGAGCCGACGGGCGTTCAGGATTTAAGAAACGCTCGAAGGGAAGTTTGTACTCGAGTGGATCTACGTTTGTAATACCGAGCACATATGTGACGAGAGATCCCGCCACAGAGCCGCGGATAGTGGTGAGAATTTTCCGTTCACGCGCTTCGCGAAGGAGGTCGCCCACCACCAAGAAGTATTTTGCGTAGCCTTTCATCGTAATGACGCCGAGCTCATACTCGATGCGCTTTCGCACAATCTCATCATCTGGCTTGAGTCCGCGCCATACGATGCCTGCTTCGGTCAATGCGCGAAGCTCTTCGTCAGGAGTTCGTCCGCTCTCGATTTTGTAGTCAGGGAAGTACCAAGTACCGATTTCAATTTCTGCAGTGATACTGGCGACAATTTTTTCATTGTTGGCGAGTGCTTCGGGTTCATTGGCAAACAGTTCATATGCGCGCTCACTCGATATAAATGATAAATCTTCTTCGCGGTCATCGAGGTCGCCGCCTTGTACGACGCCACCCGTCTGGATTTTGATCATCGTCTCACGCGCGCGGCGGTCGTCGGTATTGAGATAGTACACATCGTGTGCAGCCACGAGCGGCACATCGTGTACTGCTGAGAGTTTTTTTAATTCCGCCTGCACTTTTTGGTGGCCGGGAATTTCAGGATGGTGAGTGAGCTCGAGGTAGCATTTGTCACCAAAGACTTTTTTATACCAGTCGAGCGTCGCGCCGGCTCGTTCGCGATTTTCGTCCTTGATAGCTTGTGCTGGCTCGCCGGCGAACGACGGCACAATGGCAATAAGCCCTTCCTTGTATTGTTCGAGAAGCTCTCGGTCGATGCGTGGCTTATAGTAGAAGCCTTCGGTATATGAAAGTGTGACGAGCTTGATGAGGTTTTTATAGCCCTGCGTCGTTTCTGCAATAAGTACGAGACGCGCGCGCGGTTTGTCGATCGACTCTTTGTCGTGACGCGTACGGAGCGAGACGTAGGCGTCGATACCGATGATGGGTTTGATACCCGCTTTTTTACACGCTTGGTAAAACTCTACTGCACCATAGAGGTTGCCGTTGTCGGTGAGTGCAAGCGCGTCCATGCCATACTCCTTTGCGCGCTTCACCAGCTCGTCTACGGTAGGTACTGCAGAAAGGAGAGAGTAGTGGCTATGTGTGTGGAGGTGGGTAAAGCGAGGAGTCATGTGCTTCTATTATAAGATGAGGGACGCAACATCGCTACTTTTGACCATTTGCTTGCTCACAGCCTGTATTGAAATAATATGGAGTTTGGAGTAGTGTCATTAATAGGAAAGGAGAGTTCCATGGCACAGAAGGTGATTCAAAAGAAAAAACAAAGATATACGATCTCGCAAGCAGTACGACATGCGGTGTATACATGGCAAGAGTGGCGGTGCAAACGCGCGCGTCAATATCTGCTTACGCACGATGCCGACTGGCGTGGCGCATATGTAAGTAATGAGTTGGTCGCACAGCGCAATGCGTTGTATGATAAAGGTGTGCGCCCAGATGATGAGCGTATACCTGACCGATGGGATGTTGATCTTGCCCTGCCCCCAATGGCATGGCCACACAAAGACCATCTTGCGTTCTTGAAGCAAGACCACACAGAAGACCAAAAGCCGCGGTAACGCGGCTTTTACGTTACAATGTGCGTATGAAATGGGTAGTGGGAATCGACGAAGCGGGACGAGGAGCGCTTGCAGGGCCAGTGTCGGTGGGGGTGGTGCTGGTACCAAAAGGTTTTGACTGGAGTTTGATTCCGGGAGTAGCGGACTCGAAGCAAGTGTCGCCGAAAAATCGCGAAGCGATTTTTCGGCGTGCTCGCGAGCTTGATAAAGCGGGGAAACTGACATACACAGTTGCTCTCGTTTCAAATACAGTCATTGATAAAAAGGGAATTACGTTTGCGGTACGACAGGGCATAGAGCGGGCGTTAGCTCAGCTCGCGCCCGACCCCCGCACTACTTTCATAAAGCTTGATGGCCTGCTCCATGCGCCTCCGCAGTTCGAGCATCAAAAAACCATCATCAAAGGGGACGTAACCGAAAAAGAAATATCGCTTGCATCCATCATGGCCAAGGTCACACGTGACCGATACATGGTCAGGCTTGCTAAAAGGCACCCCGCGTATGCTTTTGATGTTCATAAAGGCTACGGCACACTGCTACATCGTAAAAATATCAAAAAACACGGCCTTGGAGTTATGCACCGCACCACATTTTGTAGGACTTGCCAATAGCTTGGCATAGTGTATGCTAGTACCTAAGCGCATTCCACTCTAGAGTGGGCGAGTGCGTGAGGCATAGTTCTTCACTTTTAACTTGATGAGGTAAAACCCATGAAAATGGGAATAATGGGCGATAAACCGCTTGAAGCAGCTCGACAACGCTTATGTCTGAAATATGGAAGTATTTCGTGTATAGGTGGTTGTGTGCATTTCGGAGGAGATACAGAGCATGGTGAAATTGCCTGTAAACATGATAAAAAATGTTGTCTAAAGATGATGAGTGCAGGGCGACCGGGGCGGTATTTTGCTCCTACGCCCGGAGGATTGGCAACAGCTATCGCTGGTGCCGCATTAGTCGATCTTGCAAAAGCTGCTAGAAGAAAAGCTGCGCTTTGACGAGGAAACACTCAATATAAGGGCGCTGGTCATATTCTGACCAGCGCTTATTTTATAATATGAAGCAGGTATTATTGTGCGATTTGCCATAATCTTTATTTTCTGCTATATTCTTCTCACTATGGTAGTACGAATGCGTCATAACCGTTCGCAGGTTCGCCAGCGACGTTCACACCACGCCATTGAGGCGTCATCCCTTACGAAGTGCTCACACTGCGGTGCTTCACGTCGCCCACACAATATGTGCCTCGCCTGTGGGTACTACCGCGGCCGTATGGTCCTCGACCTTGCAAAGAAGGGCACCAGCCGCACTTCTCGCATCAAGGCCACAAAGGAACGCACTCGCTCTGATTCAAAATAAGCAAAACGTACTATCCCCAGATATCCCGCGAAGGCGGGATATTTACGTAGAGGGGGTGCTACTATAGACGGCAGGGAAGAAGTTTTATGGCAAATAGGCACCTTTCACGTAGTATTGTTCTTCAAACACTCTTTGAGTGGGATTTAAATGATATTGAAAAAAGCGCAGTAGAGACCATTTTACAGAGAAACGTCGAGGAGTTTGCACAAAATAAGACCGATACGCCGTTTATGAAACGGCTTTTGGACGGTACGCTCCAAAAGCAAAGCGAGCTCGATCTCGTCATTGAAAAGGCTGCTCCAGAGTGGCCTATCGACCGTATTTCGCCCGTAGACCGCAATATCCTTCGTATAGGGCTCTACGAGCTCCTTTTCGGCGAGCGCGACGAAGTACCAGCAAAGGTTGCTATAAATGAAGCCATCGAGCTTGCAAAGCAATTTGGAGGTGAACACTCAAGCCGCTTTGTAAACGGTGTATTGGGCGCTGTCTACAAAGAAATTGGTGAGCCGGGAAAGGCAGATAGCTCAAAGCGCAAGAAGCGCGATGTTCCGTACGAAGAAATGCCCATTGAGCGCCTCGTAGGTGCCGTTGTCTATGCACGCGAAGGAAGTGATTTGTACTTTGCACTTGTGCATGACATCTTCGGCCACTGGACGCTCTCAAAGGGCGGTATAAAAGAAGAGGAAGAACTCCGTGCTGGAACCTGTCGAAAAATAAAAGAAGAGATCGGTGTCGCGATAGAAGTTGAAGACGAGCTTGGAAAAAATGAATATATCGCTTCAAATCCTGAAAAAGGAAAGGTTCGTAAGCAGGTAAACTATTTCCTTGCCAAGGCGCCGTACGAAGAGCTTGCTCTAGAAGAAAAGGGCGGACTCGATGATGCTCGTTGGTTTAAGGTCACCGAGATACTTGAACTTAATTTCTACGAGGATATACTACCCATCGTAACGAAAGCCGTTACGATATTGGTTGGTAGGAAATAACCCCGCTGGGTCACTTTGGTATTTTTTAACCCAGACCTACCCCAACCTTTAAAAAATACCAAAGTGACCTGCGTACGCAAGAGACAGTTCCGCCTCTGTTTTAAAAAGGTGGGGGTAGGTCTGGGTTTTAAAACAGAGGCGGATACGGTCTAGAAGAAGTTTATTTATAGAAATGCTTTGAATTTTGGCTCACTTCGGTGAAGCGCGCTCAAATTGAAAACATTTCACTAACGCTCACATAGCATGAAACCAGAACTATTAAAACTCGAAGCCATTCTTGGTGTTACCTTTAGTGATCACAAGACACTCATCTCGGCTATCACGCACCGCTCATTCCTAAACGAAAACCGAAATGCAACCCAAGACCACAACGAACGTCTTGAGTTTCTTGGGGACGCTGTACTTGAGCTTGTCATTACCGACTACCTTTTTTCCAAGTACCCAGAGAAACCAGAAGGTGAGCTTACCTCAGTGCGCGCTGCGCTTGTAAATACCAACACCCTTGCTGAAGCTTCAACGAAGCTCGGCATCAACGACTTCCTCCTTCTCTCTAAGGGCGAGGCAAAGGATATGGGGCGTGCGCGCCTGTATATTCTTGCAAATGCGTATGAGGCAATCACTGGTGCTATCTATCTCGACCAAGGTTACCCGGTCGCCCGTGAGTTTATTGCGCGCACACTCTTTGACCTCACCGACAACATTGTGGCAAAGAAACTCTGGCAAGACGCAAAGAGTCGCTTCCAGGAGCAGGCGCAGGAGCACGCAAGTATCACGCCACAATATAAGACGACGAAAGAAGA
>JAYVPP010000073.1:0-5267 GCA_043757305.1 Candidatus Kaiserbacteria bacterium | reverse complement strand
AACAACTTGTGAATACATACACACGCGAGAAAGCCAACACAGACCGCACGGCAAAATGCCAAAATACTCTGAGTACACCAAGCTCATGACGAGACCTGAAGCTAGTGCCAGAAACGACAGAGGAAACGCAAACCGCACCATGAGCTGTTCGAGTGCTTTTTCTTTTGTAAATAGAACAACCAGCAGGACTACAACTGCCACTTGCATTGCCACAGTACCGATCCCTACGAGAAGGTTAAGAGATTCCAGTGTCATATGTATGTATTATTGCGGAAGCGTACAGCCAGTTGAGCTCGCGAGGTCTACAAGTGGTATTTCGCCATTGAGACGCGTGCCGTCTTTGAGAATCCACGTCGGGTAGGAAGTGATATTTTTTTCAATACAAATCGGCGTGCGAGTCTGACCATCAGGAAGTGAGCACTCCACATACGGCAGCTTCTTGACCGAATTTCCGAAAAGCGCTTTCTGTGCCTGACAATGAGGGCACCAAAACGCTCCGTAAAACTTCGCACCTTTGTCTGCAAGACACGTGGCAAATGCATCGAGCTTACCCGGAGCCGTCTGCTTGTGAGCTGCTGCATACCCGATACTACCAATAACAATTACGATGATCACGAGAATGGCAATGGTGCTTTTTTTCATAATATGACGAGTATAACACTTTTAACACAGAGGATGCGAGGGGTGATGGGTCACTGTCTAAATGGGTTTGGTGACAGTCCAATCACTACTCGAAGCTGTATTTTGAAAGGTATAGCCAAGAGCGCTGATTTCTATTTTGAGCTCAGCTACCGCATGACAATACTCAATTTCTCCATCTGAGTTGGTGGCAGCGTGTTCACTGCCAACCATCAGACGTTGGCCTCCTGGTTGCGTATAAAAACCTGAAAGTACAGCTGCGGCTCCTATAAGGGATCTTCTTGAAGTATCCTCGATCACAATCACACTACACTGTTTATCAGATCCATTTTGCATCTTGTAGGCATATCGCGCACGATATACTCGACGCGTTGAAAACGAGCTAAACTGTGACACTTCTTTACCCCCTGCTGCTGCAACAATCTCGAATGAAAACTTCGTGCTACTGTCGAGTTTATCAATTACAACTTTGTGTTTTGTTCCATTATTCGGATCAGATACAAAAGTCTTAGGGTTAGGTGTAAAAGTCTCAGGATTATCACCAACATGTAGCACCAGTCTTGAATCGGAATCTTCAGTTGTATTCCAAGTGATTTCTACACTTGTTTCTTTCGCAACAGCATCAATATCTGTTATTGAAAGGCCATTATTTGTCATATTTGCAGGACTGGACGGCATTGCTGGCGATTGGTTTGTTGCTGAAACAACCGTCTGTGAGGAGGACTTTTTTGTTACTGCTGCTTGTTTTGCATTCTCTTTTTCAACTATATTTGTCTGCTCTACTACAGTGGTGCTCGTTGCTGAAAGAGAACTGCTCGGCACATCAGTATTGGCATCAGAAACTGCAGTGGTTGCACGCGCATCATTTTTAATAGTCTTTTGTTGCATCAAGGTGGCAATTTTCTGGCTGAGGAAAACTCCTGCACCCACACCAATTACCATAAAAATGGTAGCAATCCCAATAACTAACGCGAGAAGGCTTTTGGAAATATATAGTGACATGTACTTAAAAGTATACTCGGTTAATCGCAACTAACAATATCCCAGTACTCAATGTTTTGACAAAGTGTCTGAAAACCAGATTTAGCCTTTAGAGTTTATTCATACAGTAATTAATCGCATCTTCTTTTGTTTTGAATGATGTGTAGTTGTAGGAATAATATTCACTGTTATGAACTCGTTCATCTGAATACATGCCCACATCCCTAACTCTGTCAGTATTAGCAGGATGGTACTCAATCTTAGTAGAGCACTTTTGATGGGGTGCGTAATAGTAAAAATAACCTGCAATTGATATTCCTATCAAACCTACTGCGATCCAAAAATTTTTGGTTATTTCCATACCCATAGAGACATCTACTGTGTCTGTTCTTGTTGCGGGGCCCGGAATCGAACCGGGGTCCCGAGGTTATGAGCCTCGTGAGGTACCTCTCCTCTACCCCGCTATACTTCATCTTCACAATATACTACCGCGATATGTTCGGCTACTTCTTTTACATTGCACACGAGGAACCTCTCCTCGTCCTTACAGGACCTGTTTAGGTTGTACAATATTTTTCGTACACTCAAAATATCGACAACCTCTTGCGACAGTCCCCCAGACTGTCTCACCCCGCTTCACAACACCTTTGTGTTGCAACAAGATACTACAAAAAAATATCTTTGTCGAATGTTAGTGATGACCTCCTCCATCCGCATGGTCTCCTCCACCAAGCTCAGCAAAAACTTTGCGATACCGAGCAAGCGCATCGTGCGCAATCTTTTTAGTGAGGATAAAATCGCCACCTGAGTGAGCTATTTCATTGCGCACTTTATGTGCACTCCACGCATCATCGAGTGAATGCAGTGTGGTAAGGCTCGCACCCTTGAGCTTCTCCCCAATTGTAAGTCCATGAAACCCACGCTCGTCGAGCATTTCGTCGAGAAGAATGTCTGCCTCGATAATGGCAAGCCGCCAGTCATTTGGATTATCTGACGCAGCATGTTCATCGACTTTCGCGAGTCTATAGTTTGGCGCGTGGCGCTCGTAGAGCCGTTGATATTCCATCTCCTGATGGTGCAGCTGTTTGTGAATGAGTCCATGAAGCTCGCCAAGCCTTATGCGTGCATAAATAATGCCATACAAGAGTAACGCTGAGAGTATAAACGCAAATACTGAGTACACCTGCCACCATACGTAGAGTGATGAGATGATTGCATCGTAGTGGCCGAGAGCAGTCGAGGAACCACCGGCAGTCACACCTCCCGCACTGCTTGCGCCACCAAAGCCAAAGAATGAGAGAATCGGCTGGAGGATACGAACAAAAACATCCGCGTTAAACGCAACCCCCGGATATTCGACATTGAGATGATCTGCTGGCATGGCAAAACCTATTCGCCAAGTATCTGTGTTCCGATGTGAAAGAGACGCTGCTCGCCGTCATGTGGCGCCATGAGCTGAATGCCGATTGGCAACTCTTTCCCGTCTCGGATCACAGTACCAAATGGCACTGACAGCGCTGGGACACCGGTAAGGTTAGCGGGAACCGTGAAGATGTCAGCGAGGTACATAGAGAGCGGGTCGCTCTTCTCACCTATCTTCCACGCTGGTATCGGCGCTGTTGGTGTAAGTATACAGTCGATGTCCTCAAATGCTGAAGCAAGTTCTTCACGCATGACCACGCGCACTTGCTCGGCCTTGCCATAGTATGCGTCGTAGTATCCAGACGAAAGCAGGTAGGTACCGAGGAGAATGCGTCGCTTTACTTCGGGACCAAACCCTTGTGCTCGCGTGAGCTCGTAGTCTTCAAGCAAATCTTTTCCATCAACATGAAGGCCGTACCGAACGCCATCGTAGCGAGCGAGGTTTGAAGAGATTTCTGCATTCACCACGATGTAGTACGCAGCAAGTCCTTTTTCCATCATAGGAAGTGAGACGTCAACGATGTCGTGACCTAACGCGCGCATTTTTTCTACGGCTGCTTCAAACACCTGCATGACATCAGGCTCAATGCCGCGAAGAAATGCGCGAGGAATACCGATGCGATAGCGGTCTTTCGTAGGAACCTCTGGATACGTTCCCTCACCGTATGTTGTTGCGTCATAGGTGTCGACTCCCTTTATGACATTGAACATTGTTTCGGCGTCGGCAACAGTATGCGCAAAAGGTCCCGCCTGGTCGAGCGATGAACCCATTGCCATAAGACCACTACGCGATACACGGCCGTAAGTAGGCTTGAGACCTACGAGTCCGCAAAAGCTCGCCGGCAAACGGATAGAACCGCCAGTGTCTGTACCAAGAGATACCGGCACGCTGCCCATAGCGACAGCCGCAGCTGAGCCGCCCGAAGATCCGCCAGGAACGCGGGAAAGATCGAGCGGATTCTTTGTAGGACCAAACGCAGAGTTTTCTGTGGAAGAACCCATCGCAAACTCGTCGAGGTTGGTGCTGCCGATGATGATTGCTCCTGCATCCTCAAGGCGTTTGGTTACAGTGGCGTCATATGTTGCAACATAGTTCTCGAGCATTTTAGAAGCAGCAGTCGCTTTCTTCCCTTTTACAAGAATGTTATTTTTGAGCGCAACAGGAATACCGAGGAGTGGTTTGGAAGGATCGGGGGTTGTGGCGAGGCTGTCCATGGCGCGCGCTTTTTCTGTCGCATCCTCGTAGGTATGCAAATACGCATGTACTTCAGCGTCTTTCTCCGCGATCACAGAAAAAGCGCGCGCCACCGCCTTGCTCGGTGTATCGCTTCCCTTTAAAAACGCGGCACGTAATGATGTGATGGTTTCTTTAGGCATTGTCGTTCTGTAAAATCTTCTTAACGAGGTTGTGACGGCCAGCTTTCTTTGGAAATGCATCAATGATCGCGTCGCTGTAGGTGCCCGGCACTTGCAGCGGTTCGTCTTTGCGAAGCGGGTTCACGTGCAGTCCTACGACTGGCTTTCGAGCTCCAAAACTTAACTCTTGCACCTGCGCCACATAGCCAAGAATCGACTCTGCATCTGTTTTAAATGATGAAATCTCTGCATCAGAAAGTGAGATGCGTGCGAGACGAGCGAGATGTTTTATTTCTTCAATTTCCATGCGGACATAGTACCACCCCACGAATTGCTTTGCTATTCTCGCGCGATGAGCGCGAGAAATCCTTTTTCATCGAGCACTGTCACTCCGAGTTCTCGTGCTTTCTCCACCTTCGAACCTGGCGCATCACCTGCCACTACATAGCTTGTTTTCTTGGTTACACTGCTCGTTACTACTGCTCCCTTTTGCTCTACCAGTACTCCAGCTTCGTCGCGGGAATATGCTTCAAGAGTCCCGGTAAACACAAAGGTTTTTCCGAAAAGCGATGCATCACTCGATACATGCTCTGCTTCAATCGTTACAAAGCGGAGGATACGATCAAGCTCAGTACGATTATTTTTCTGCCTGAGCCATGAATAGAGGGATGACGCCACAATATCACCAACGCCGTCGATTGTTTCAAGTATTTCCTTTGACGCAGCGTACAGCGCGGCTGGAGTTTCAAAGACGCGTGCAATGAGCTTTGCAGTTGTGGTACCCACATGGTCGATAGAAAGCGCTACGAGCAAACGAGCAAGCGTTGTGCGCGATGCTTGCACTACGGAGTCGACTGCATTTTGTGCGG
>JAYVPP010000072.1:0-5291 GCA_043757305.1 Candidatus Kaiserbacteria bacterium | reverse complement strand
ATCCCTCGGCGCTCCGTCAAAGCGATAGACCATGAGACGAATCGAATACGGTTCAGCATTCAAGAAAGATTATAAACGCATGATGAAGCGAGGTGCTTCGGTAACCAAGTTGAATAGCATTCTCTCACTTCTCATGAATAATGAACAACTCCCTGCACGTAGTCGCCCACATTTTCTCTCTGGCGAATGGAAAGGATTTTCAGAATGTCATATTGAGCCTGATTGGCTTCTTATTTTTGATCTTGAGAATCCTGAGGTTGTTGCACTGCATAGGACAGGGACTCATGCTGATCTGTTTGAGTAGTTTCATTCTGCTTTAGCCACACGGCCAGGAGCTATCTCGCTCCATAGGCTCATATATTCGCTTGAGCAGTTCTAGGTATAACTGAAGCTCGATTGGCATATCCTCCGATCCCTAATCATGTTGTTGTTTTTCCATATGCCACTCACGATAATGAATGCCTGAGTCTTGTCTAGACACCCTCTAGCTCCTCCTCTCGTTTTGCTTTTTCCACTTCAAATTTCTACACGATCTCTACCAATTTTTCAAATTGCTTATCCAGCATGCCGTGACTCCTTCGAGAAGTGGGTGCATCTTGCGCACATTCATAGACGAGGTAATCTAGACAGAAAAAACCGCCACATATGGCGGTTTTTCTTCTATCTGATTTCTTGAATTGTCCTGACACATCATAGGAATCGAACTGGGTTTCTTTTCATATATGCGTGTGCTTTTAACACACTTTTATAAATAACGTGAAAGGGTCGTTACGTGCTAATCTTACATATACCCCCTAGGGTATGCTACAGTAAGAAATATGCACTCCGATAAACAAAAACTAATTCACCATATCAGTCGACTCGAAGGACAGTTACAATCAATTAAAAAAGAACTAGCATCGAAGGATTCTAATTGTGAAAAAGCAGCCTTAACTCTAAAAGCTGCTTCGCGCTCTTTCTCCACTCTCCGTATGGCATTTGTTTCCTGTTTTCTTAAATACAAGTATGTCACAAAAAAACAGGATTCTGATACTACCTACCAAGCCCTTATTCAAGTCATTAACGCCTAACTATTTATTATGAAACATATTTCTATTTCTGCCTTCAAAGAAGTGATCGAAAGTGAATCAAATAATTCAACCGTTGATTTTATTAATGTCTGCACCCCATCTGAATATAAGGAAAAACACATTAAAGGAGTACGTAGCGTGCCGCTTGATACCCTTCACTCTAAGATCGACGAGCTAAACAAAAAGAAAACGGTCTATATCCACTGCCGTTCCGGCAACCGAGGGCGACAGGCCATTGAAAGACTGCGGTCGCTGGGTGTAACTGCCGAACTAGTGAATGTGGAGGGCGGTCTACTCGCCTGGGAAGAAGCCGGTCTTGCCACCGGTTCACATACCAGCCGTCTGCCAATTATGAGGCAGGTGTTTATCGGAGCAGGAGGATTAGTCTTGGGAGGAATCCTCCTTACTCATTTCGTCGGGTATGAGTTCATTCTAATTCCGTTTTTTGTATCTCTTGGACTACTCATATCAGGATTGACTGGCTGGTGTGGAATGGCTCTGCTACTAAGTAAAATGCCTTGGAATAAATAAATATAGTATGAAATCTTCGCTCATTGTTCATCCAATTTTTGATCACGACTCACATACTGTCACCTATGTTGTATCTGACCCAGTCACAAAAAAATCAGCTATTCTCGACTCCGTTCTAGATTACAACCATAAGAATGTTCAATCCGATACAAAACTAGCTGATAAAGTTATTGCATACATAACTAAACAAGGTCTCGAAAACGAATGGATTCTTGAGACCCACATGCACGCAGATCATATCTCTGCGTCTAGCTATTTGCAGGAGAAAGTAGGTGGAAAAAAAGCGATTGGGAACAATATCACCAAAGTGCAGACTTACTTAAAAGAAGTCTTTGACTTAAGCGATAATTTTAAAACTGACGGTTCCCAGTTTGATCACCTCTTCGTAGACAATGAAGAATTTATGATCGGGAGTATCAAAGCAAAAGCTTTTCATGTTCCCGGACATACCCCGGCAGATATGGCGTATCTAATTGACGGCACTCTCTTCACTGGAGATACCTTACTAGCTCCAGACATCGGGACCGCACGATGTGATTTCCCCGGGGGTAGTGCTGAAACAATGTATGATTCAGTGCGACACCTACTAGAAACACTGCCTTCAGAAACCCCAATGTATATTTGTCACGATTACCCTGAAGGAAAAAACCGTGAGTTGCTTTATAAAACAACTATCGCAGAGCAACGAAAAACTAACATTCATGTACGAGACGGAGTTACGAAAGAGGAGTTTATTAAACTACGTAGGGAAAGAGATGCAACACTTGATCTACCAAGTTATATTTTTCCAGCCGTTCAGATAAATGGGAATGCCGGTTCAATCGTACCGGGTGAGTTTATCAAACTAAGTTACAATAATAAGGTTTTATAGAGACGTCACTTCAAAACCCTTTTAGAGAGACCGAGAGGGTTCGATTCCTACCGGGAGCACAAATGAAAAACCGCCTTCGGGCGGTTTTTCATTTTGTTTGGAAGGCATGCACTTTCACGTGCATTCACTCCGCCATCATGGCACAATGGCGCCATGCGGTATATAGGTATTGACTACGGAACAAAAAAAATAGGCGTTGCGCTTTCAGATGAAAATGGCGTGATGGCTTTTCCTCATAGCGTACTTAAAAATGACGATACTTTTTTCCTCGAAATTGTTTCTTTGGTTAACATGCATCATGCGACGGTGGTGGTGGGCGACTCGCGTGCAAACGATGGTTCAGAAAACCCTGTAGCGCAGGAGGCGAAGATATTCGCTGCGCGCCTCGAGGAAGAGGGGATCAGAGTGCGCTTTGAGCCGGAGTTTTACACGTCGCGAGAAGCAGAGCGTTTGCAAGGGCGCAGCGACATGCAAGACGCCTCTGCAGCAGCACTCATTCTCAATAGTTATTTACAGCGTAACAACACAGCATCATGATTTCATACGACGATTTTGCAAAGCTTGATATCCGCATTGGAGAAATAAAAACCGTAGAGATTGTTGAAGGTGCAGACAAGCTACTGCGGCTCACCGTTGACCTCGGCGAGGTTGCCGAAGACGGTACAGCGCACCATCGCCAGATTATCTCCGGTATCCGCACGTATTTTGAAGATCCGCAAACACTTGTGGGAAGAAAATGTCCGTTCCTCGTAAACCTCGAGCCACGCGTGATTCGTGGGTTTGAAAGCCAGGGAATGATTCTCGCCGCGGCCACCGAGGATAGCTTTGGGCTACTTGAGTTGCATACTGACCTCAAACCCGGCGCACGCGTGAAATAGCAATATGTGGGTAGCGCGCGAGCATACGCGCGCGAGGCCGTATACTAGAGAGAATGATGAAAGGTATCACGGCAGCATTCTTGCGGTTCTTTCCTCCGCCACAATATATCTCGCTTGAAGCGATCGGTGTTGATGTGTCAGACACATCGCTCAAATACATGCAATTTAAAAAAGTTGGCTCCAAACTCCATCTCGGGCAATGGGGTGATTTGAAAATACCTGACGGTGTTGTAGAGCAGGGTGTCGTAAAAGATGTTCCTGCATTGGGGAAAGTGATTGCTGAAGTGAAAAAGCTCACTCAAGCTGAGTTTGTTCGACTCTCGCTCCCAGAAGAACGCGCGTACTTGTTTGAGACTACTGCGAAGCGCTCGCTTGGTTCGGACGAAGTATACAGCGCGCTTGAGTTTGGCCTTGAGCAAAATATCCCTATCTCTCCGCGTGATGCAGAGTTTGACTACACCCCCGTACACAGCGAGCATGCGGGCGACACGCACGTGGTCGTCACCGCGTACACAAAAGAAACAGTACTTGCATATTATGATGCATGCAAAATCGCCGGCATCACCCCGCTCTCGTTTGAAGTAGAGGCGCAAGCACTCGCACGTGCCGTCGTCCCGCAGGGTGACCCCGGCGTCTCGCTCATTGTCGATTTTGGCAAGACACGCACTGGCATCGGCATCGTCCAAAATGGAATCCTCATGTTCACATCTACAGTAGACCTTGGTGGAAGTCATCTCGACCAAGCCCTCTTGCATGTATATCCGCAGGCGACGCAAGAAGAACTTATCGCAATGAAAAATGACCACGGGATACTCCGCTCCCCCCTACTTCCCTTGGTGCACGATGCACTTCTTGAGCCAATCACGACCTTAAAGAGTGAGCTCCTCGCTCGCCTTTCGTACTGGAGCTCTCGTCCTGATAGTGCCGTGCAGGGCATCACACGAGTAATCCTCTGCGGTGGAATTGCAAACCTGGCGGGCCTGCCTGATTTTCTTTCTGAGGCGCTTGCAATCCCCACGGTGCAGGCGGATGTGTGGCAAAATGCTTTTTCTATTGACCATGAGGTGCCGCCCATTACTCGCCGCTACTCCTACGGCTACGCAACAGCCGTAGGTCTTGCGCTCGGTTCTTTTATGCCTGATGGAGTATGAGTAACTTACTTCCACGTTCGAGTAAAAGAGCGGTCATTACGGAATACCGCGTGCGTCTGGGAGCGAGTTGGCTATTCATGCTCGCAATAGTTTTTTTTCTCACGGCATGGATGTTGCTCCCGACATATATTTTTGTATCTACTGAACTTCATACTGCTGAAGGCGCATTTCAGAAGCAATCAAAAGACACCACTACCACCTATGACTCCACGCTCAAAGCAATTCGCGAAGCAAACAGTATTGGAGCACGGCTTGCAAAAAATAATGTCGATGTCGAAGTCACCGATGTGATAAGACAAGTGAATAAAGAGCTAGGTCTAAATGTGCGGTTTGTCGGCTTTTCATTTACGAGACAAGGCACAGGAGCGCCGCAAATACAACTGCGGGGTATCGCAAATACACGCGATGACCTCTCGCAGTTTATAGGTCGCCTGAAAACAAATCCGTTTATCGCCGATGCAACTGTACCGTTTGCCGAGCTTGCACAAGCGACGAATGCTGCATTTACCGCAACGATCCACCTCCGTGAAATCCATAAAAAAACACCATGAGACAGTTAAGCAAAAAAGCGCGTCTGATATTTTTCCTTGCAGTACTTCTCTGTGGAGTGTCCTTTGTGCTCCTTCTCCTCAGTCTCTATTTTGTGACCAACCTTGAGTCATCACTCACGCAGATCCGAGTTGATACAAAACGAGGACAGGATGAACGACAGCAGCTCTCGGCACTAGAGCTACTTGCGAAAAACACGAGCGACGAGCGCGCTCGCCTCGCCTCGTATATTGTACCGGAC
>JAYVPP010000071.1:0-5317 GCA_043757305.1 Candidatus Kaiserbacteria bacterium | reverse complement strand
GCGCGATGTGAAGACACGTGACATGCTTATCACGCCAGCATATCGCAGTCAGTATGTAAGCAATGACTTTGTCATTCGTGCACTCTACGATACGAAGCAGTTCCCTGAGCTTATCTCGCTCCTCAATGAGCGCATCAAGCTCCAGCCGAATGATCCTCAGATGCGTGTGTCGCTCGCCGCAGTACTTCGCGAAGCTGGTCTCACAAAAGAGGCGATTGCGGTACTGCAGAAGGCGATCGTAGATTTCCCAGACTTCAAACCGCAAGGAGAGCAGTACATTGCGCAGCTACAAAAAGACACCACACCAAAAAAATAACTATGAACAAAGAAAAATCCCTCGCATAAAGCGGGGGATTTTTCTTGCAAGCATTGCTACGGGTTGTATACTATAGGCGTGAGTGTCAAAGTGTGACGCTTCAAAATGAAAGTCTCGCAAAGTCCCCGGGGTGGGGGCTTTTGCGTTTTTAAATGTCTGGGGGACATTTAAAAACGCAAAAGCGACCATGCGAGATTTTTTTGGCATTAGCCACAAAAAAATCCACATGGTGTACCGCTCCCGTAGGGAGTATGTGTATATCATATGCTGGGGGACATTTAAAAACGCAAAAACGGCTCCTTACCTTCTTTCCTTTTCCATCAAAATGATATACTAACTCTGTTGGCGGCAAGGCATGGCTAGCGGCGGCACTCACAATATAGACTTTCATTTTATTTTGGAGCATCGCACCCGCTGGCCATTCGTTGCCACGAGCATCTACATAATATGGATATACAAGAAGGAGTACAGCTCAAAGACCACACCACATTTCACATCGGCGGTATCGCCGACTTTTTTATACGCGTGAGTGCGATTGATGAACTAAAGGAAGCTGTACAGTTTGCACATGAACGAAGTTTACCGATCACAGTACTTGGTGGTGGTTCCAATATGCTTGTGGGCGAGCAGGGCATTCGGGGCGTTGTTATCAAAATAGAGATTATAGGAATACGTTATGAGTCGGTAGGCGAGCATGATGTATTAGTTCATGTAGGTGCAGGGGTTGTATTTGATGCGTTCGTAGAAGACACGATTACGCAAGGGTATTGGGGTCTTGAAAATCTTTCTGCTATTCCTGGCACTGTGGGTGCAACACCAGTGCAAAACGTCGGCGCATATGGAGTCGAGATAGCTTCTCGCATAGAAAGCGTACAGGTCTATGATACAAAGCACAAAAAAGAAATCATACTACTCGCAAAGGACTGTACGTTTGGATATCGCACATCATTATTTAAAACAGAAGTAGGGAAACAATACATCATCACTGGTGTTACCTTCGCACTCACTCGGGTACCACGGCCGCATATTGAATATGCAGACCTGCGAAAGATTTTTGAAAACACGATACCAACGCAGCGAGAGATTCGCGCAGCGCTTATTGAGATCCGCGGAAATAAATTTCCAGATTGGACAAAGGTAGGTACAGCGGGATCATTTTTCAAAAATCCTTCAGTGAGTAAGGAGCAGTACGCAGCACTTCGCACGCTGCACGAGACACTTCCTGCATATGAAAATGAAGACGGTACTATGAAGATTCCCCTCGGGTTCGTCATAGACAAAATCATCGGTATGCGAGGAGTGCGGGTGGGCGATGTAGGTACGTACGAAGCGCAGTCACTCGTCATTGTAAATTACGGCAGCGCAACAGCGAAAGACGTTGATACGTTTGCGCGCGATATTGAAAAAAAAGTTTTTGATACGATCGGTATTTCAATCGAACGAGAGGTGAGAATGTTTTTGTAAACAAAATAAAATAAATAAAAATGCGTGTGAAATTTTTTAATAAAAAATTTCACGCACATTTTTTCTAAAAATATTTTTCAAAAAATAATTTAGTTATCCACAAGAAAAATATTTTTTGTGTTGTTGTATTTTTTTTATCACTGATAATAGAACTAACAGCGATTGTTGTTCACATCGAATAACAGCGCGGTCGAAAATAAAAACAATAACGATCGTTAAAACTATTATGGCAGCAAAAAAGAAAGTAGCTAAGAAGGCAGCTCCAAAGAAGAAGGTTGCAAAGAAGATGGTGAAGAAGACCGTAAAGAAGGCAGCCCCAAAGAAGAAGGCAGCAGCAAAGCGCCGCCGATAATCTTGCACACAAATAAAAATAACGTCCTTGGTATCGAAAGGACGTTATTTTTATTTTATGGTATTCTTCTTCGATGTCATTTTTAGATAGATTTTTTGGCCAATCATACGAAAAAGAGCTTACGTCAATAGCTCCGCTTATTCCGCGCATCGGCGCATTTGAGGCATCGCTCACACCGCTTACCAACGACGAGCTCAAAGCAAAGACAGTTTCATTCAAAGAGCGTCTCGCAAAAGGCGAATCACTCGATGATTTGCTCCCTGAAGCCTTTGCAACTGTGCGTGAGGCTTCTCGCCGCACCCTAGGCCAGCGTCATTACGATGTGCAGCTCATCGGCGGCATCATTCTTCATCACGGCAAGATTACCGAAATGCGCACTGGAGAAGGAAAGACCCTCGTGGGTACACTCCCTGGGTATCTTAATGCCCTCACTGGAAAGGGCGTACACGTGGTGACGGTAAACGACTATCTCGCTCGTCGTGACGCCGCGTGGATGGGTCAGGTATATGCCGCTCTCGGGCTTTCTGTCGGTATCATCAACAACAACGGCTCATATATGTATGATGCGGGTCATACCGATAAAGACGCGCTTCGTGACGCAGAAGGATCCTTCAAGGTTGTATATGAATTTTTGCGACCAGTATCACGTAAGGAAGCATATGACGCAGACATTACCTACGGTACCAACAACGAGTTTGGTTTCGATTATCTCCGCGACAACATCGAGTACGAAATGTCTGCGCTTCGTCAGCGCGAGCATGCGTTTGCAATCGTGGATGAAATCGACTCCATCCTCATCGACGAAGCGCGTACGCCACTCATCATCTCTGCGCCTACACGCCAGTCTGAAGATCTCTACGGACAGTTTGCAGCTATCGCAGCGCAGCTCACCCCGACCGAAGACTACATGATGGATGAAAAGCTCCGTAGTATTTCGCTCACGGATGCTGGTGTTCACCGTGTAGAGACTATGCTCGGTGTCGGCAATATTTATACTGAGAAAGGCATTAAGTATGTCCACCACCTCGAGACCGCAGTCCGTGCGCGTGCGCTCTATCATAAAGATAAAGAGTACGTAGTGCGTGATGGCGAAGTCATCATTGTGGACGAGTTTACGGGGCGCATGCAGCCAGGGCGCAGGTGGTCTGACGGTCTTCATCAAGCAGTCGAAGCTAAAGAAGGCGTATTTGTGCGCGAAGAGTCACGAACGTTTGCATCTATTACATTCCAAAACTACTTCCGTCACTACGACAAGCTTGCTGGTATGACTGGTACGGCGCTTACTTCAGCAGAGGAGTTTTATACCGTGTATGGTCTGGAGGTTGTGCCAGTGCCGACTAACCGCACGATATCTCGCCTTGATACCAACGATCAAATTTTCCAAACAGAGGAAGGAAAGTTTCAAGCGCTCGTGCGAAAAGTGCAAGAGCTTCAGACGAAGGGTCAGCCAATACTCATTGGTACTGCATCTATCGATAAAAACGAAACTCTTTCAGAGTATTTCACAAAAGCGGGCATCGTGCACGAAATGCTAAACGCTAAGAACCACGAACGCGAAGGAGAGATCATTGCGCAGGCAGGTACAAAAGGCCGCGTCACGCTCGCGACCAACATGGCTGGTCGCGGTGTGGACATCAAGCTCGGCGGCAATCCTTCTACGTCCGAAGAAAGTGAGGAAGTAAAAGCTCTTGGCGGTCTCTTTGTCATTGGTACCGAGCGCCATGAAGCGCGTCGTATCGATAACCAGCTCCGTGGACGCGCAGGTCGCCAGGGCGACCCAGGTGCCACACAGTTCTTTGTATCGATGGAAGACCAGCTCATGCGTGTATTTGCTACAGACGCTGTAAAAAACATGATGGGACGCTTTGGCATTCCAGAAGACCAGCCTATAGAGAACCGCCTCATCACACGCTCTCTCGAGTCAGCACAGGAGAAAATCGAAGGGTTCAACTTCGATGCTCGTAAGCACGTGCTCTCGTATGACGATGTGCTCAACAAACAGCGTATGTCTATCTACGCCCGCCGCCGCAAGCTTCTCGTGGGCTCACACGAGGAAATAGAAGCGGTACTCACTGAAGTGTGCGCTGCGTATCCAGATACCGTTGCTGTCATCGATGCGCGAAAGAAGGAGCTTGGTGAGGACGCATGGTATTCGCTTGCGCGTCGCTTCATCCTCCAGGTGCAAGACGAGCTGTGGGTAGAGCATCTCGAGCTCATGGACTACAGCCGCTCGAGCGTAAACCTCCGTGCGTATGGTCAGCGTGACCCGCTCATCGAGTACCGCAAAGAAGCGACGCGTCTCTTTGCAGAAATGCAGCAGGCATTTCTCGCGCGTATTGCGGAGTTTATTCCAAAGATCATGCCGGAGGCAGTGATACGCGAAGAAGCGGCGCAAAAAGCTGCGCTCATGAACATTCAGTCACAGGGGGCGAGTGGCGGAGGCGATCAGCGCAGTGTTATTGGCGCAGACAAATATAGCCGTAACGATATCGTGACGATCACCAATGGCACTGAGACAAAGGAGCTCAAATACAAGAAAGCAGAAGAGTTGCTCAAAACGGGTGGTTGGACTATCGTATAGGTATTAGTTGTTAACATAAATATATTTATGGTAAATCTCATTATCCAAGTTGTGATCACGGCATTGGCACTTTTGCTCGCGGCACAAGTCATACCTGGTATTACCATCGCTTCTTTTCAAACAGCGCTCATCGCTGCGATTGTGCTCGGTATCCTCAATATCTTTATAAAGCCGATTCTTTCTATCCTCGCATTTCCCATTACACTCATTACATTCGGGCTGTTCTCTTTTGTGATAAATACGGCTGTGTTCGGACTCGCTGCATATTTCACTACAGGGTTTGGTGTTGCCGGCTTTGTACCAGCACTCCTCGGCTCGCTTGTTGTCACTGCGGTCAGTACAGTGGCGCATCATCTATTCGCATAGCTTCTGGCACATACTCTTTTTAAAAGGCGCCTCACCGGGCGCTTTTTATATAGTCTAGTAATACTACCTAGAGTCTGCATACTTCAGCAGGTATGCAGTGCCCATAAAAGCGACTGCTGTCAAATATAGGAAATATATGGTAGAACAAGAGTCCTATGTTTGTAGATGAAATGACTATTGCCGCAAAAGCGGGCAACGGCGGCAGCGGTGTCGTTCGTTGGCTACGTGAGTATTCACG
>JAYVPP010000070.1:0-5345 GCA_043757305.1 Candidatus Kaiserbacteria bacterium | reverse complement strand
CGATACTCAATCTCATTCTGACGCTCAAAAATGATCGCGTCGGCGCCCCAGAATATACCGAATACCTCAAGACTCTTGAAGGAGAAGATGCATACGATGAGGAGGGCGAACCGAGTACGAAGACCATCCGCAGCACTGCATTTCTCGATGTCTTTCGCATGTACGCAACACTCATGCGCGAGCGCAATCTCTACGACTATAGCGACATGCTCGTGGAGCTCATCCGTGCACTCGAAGAAAATGAAGAACTGAAGCATGAGCTTGCAGAGTCGGCGCAGTACATTCTTGCGGACGAACACCAAGACGCAAACCGCTCGCAAAATAGAATTCTCGAGCTTCTCTCTGACTTTCACGATAGCCCAAATCTTTTCATTGTGGGTGATGACAAGCAAGCTATCTATCGCTTCCAGGGTGCGTCACTCGAAAACTTTCTTTACTTCAAGGAAAAGTATCCCGCAAGTGTTGTCATTCCGCTTACGGAAAATTATCGTTCCACAGAACAGATTTTGCGGGGAGCGCATGCGCTCATGAAAGGAAAGTCAGCGAGTGATGTAGAGCTTGTTGCGAAGCAGGGTGCGGGAGAGGCGCTTGAGGTGCTCGTCACAAATGACGAAGACGAAGAAGTGGCCGTCGTGACAGAACGCATTGCAGTGCTCGTGGCGTCGGGTGTTGCACCAAGCGAGGTAGCAATCCTGGTGCGAAAAAACAATGATATTGATGCATTTTTGCGAAGTCTCAGAGCGAAAAATATTCCCGCAGTGTCCCTTCGTGACTCTGACGCGCTCGCGTCCTCTGAGGTGATGCTCCTCATCGCTTTGGTGCGTGCATCCGTTGATCCGCAGGACGACGTGTCACTCGCGAGAGCGTTGTTTTTGCCTGCATTTGGACTTTCTACTGCCGTGCTTAGCAAGCTGTTCCATGAACAAGGACGCAACAGTAGTTCACTGTATGAGATGCTTGGCGCTAGGGAAGATACACGAGGAGCTCGCACGTTTTTCGATACGATGATGAAGCGCGCACGAACGAAAAACGCTATCGACGCACTCGACTACCTCGTCGCAGAAAGCGGCTTTCTCCCCGAGCTAGCAGCGGCAGACGACCTTATCCATGCGCTCGAGGCATATCGTAGTGTCCGTTTGCTCATTGAGTCTCGCAGTGAACGAGAGCGACAATACAGGCTTGTAAATACACTTGGTCTTTTCGATGATCTCGTTCGTGGTGTTGCATCACTCCCTGTGCGACACGACGCGAGAGGGGTGGGCGTGCAGCTTATGTCATTACACAAGTCGAAAGGTCTCGAGTTTGACCATGTATTTTTGCCACATGCACTTGAATCGCGCTTCAAGCCTCGCGCTGACCGCTCGCTTTTTTTCATACCGCCGTATGTAAACCAGCCGGAGACGAGCCTCGACGACGAGCGTAGGCTTTTTTATGTAGGTATCACACGTGCACGTACTCATGTATATGTAAGCTTGCATGAAAAACGAAGCGATAACAAAGAGGAAGTGCCGCTTTCGTTCATTGCTGATCTCGAAGGCGGAGAAGAGAAGAGAGTTCAAGCGGCTGCCTACACCACTGTTGCTCCCCAGAAGCATGTACAGGGAGAACACCGTGCAGAGTATGATGCAATCATCGCCGAGTTTTTAGATCATGGTATTTCTGCCACTGCTCTCAACAACTACCTTCAAGATCCGTGGGAATGTTTCTTCTCCAGTATTTTGAAAATTCCCCGCGCAAAAGAAGCGCCACAGCTCTACGGTACTGCGATGCACGCTGCGCTCGAACGTTTCTTTACCCGTTACAAAGATGAAGGCGTGAAAGATAAAGAATATCTTTTAGAGTCTTTCAAGGTGGCATTGCTACGGTTGCCGCTGTCTCCAAAGGACCGCACGGCATATATAAAAAAGGGTAGTGAGTCGCTCGAACTCTATTTTGACGAGCATGAAGCTGGTATGTACCGCGCTATCGACACGGAGGTGGCGGTAAAAGCCGATCTTCCACTACCGGAAGGTTCGCTTCGCGACACAGTAGCGGTGCATGGCTTCCTCGACAAGGTAGAGTATGGCGATGGTGATGCGGTGCGTGTCGTGGACTACAAGACCGGCTCGCCGAAGAGCCGCAACCACATCGAAGGAAAAACAAAGGATGCCGATGGCAACTACAAGCGCCAGCTCGTCTTTTATAAAATGCTGCTCCAGTACGAAGGCAAGCATACATTATCAGAAGCGGTGATCGACTTCGTCGAGCCAAACGACAGTGGGAAACACAAGAGAGAAGCGTTCGTTATCACAGATGAAGAAATGGAAGCGCTCACAGGTAATATTGCGACGATGGTCAATGACCTAGTACGTGGCGATTTCCTAGCAAAAACCTCTGCATCCGAGGATGCAGAGGTTCGAGCACTTGCAGTGTTAATGCAAAAGCGATTTAGCGCGTGGAAGTAGTAGAAGCAGACCCTTTCTTTCCCTCTATCTGAGCGAGTACATTCTCGATGATTTGCTTTACGACAGGATATGGCTGCGCGCCGTTTATGACGGTACGCTGGTCACCCACAAGGATGAACGTGTGCGGAGTGCCGCGAGCACCTGCTGCGAACGCTTCAGCGATACTCTTATCAACCTTATCCTTCGTTTTGTTGTTATTGTAGCAATCTTCAAAGGCAGTCTTGTCGACGCCCGCACCGACTGCGTATTCACTGATGCGTGACATGTCGGTAAACGTACGATCAGTCTTCTCCTTGAAAATACGGTCGCTAAACTTCCAGAATGCATCGTTGCCTCCTAGCTGTGCTGCGCATTCTGATGCCATAGCAATCTTTGGCGCGTTTGGGTGGAGCTGTTGGAGCGGAAGCTGGCGATATACCCATGCAACTTTTCCTGATGCACCATAGTCCTTCATAATCTGCTGGAGCGTATCATCAAACTGTTTACAAAACGGACAGTCAAAGTCTGAGTACTCGACGAGCATAATCGGCGCATTTGGATTGCCGCGAATATGGTCGGTACTATCAACAGCACGAAATTTTGTATTGGCGTCTGCTGTTGCTTGCGCAGCTTCCTTTTGAACAGCTGCTTGCTTTGGGTTATTACCGGTCAAATAAATAGCGCCCGCGATGAGCGCCGCTGCAATGACGATTGCAATCGGAACTGAAAATGATTCTCGCCCCTGGATAGGAGCTGCTGGTGGCATGTTGTTTGTATCCATAGGGAAGAGTATACCATGAGGTGTTTTTGAAGTGGTATACTGTCACTATGTCAGAAACAATTAATGCAATACTTTTAGGTTTTGTCGAGGGTATCACCGAGTTTTTGCCAATTTCGTCGAGCGCACACATGATTTTGCTCCGCGACGCACTCTCGTTTCATGGAGCAAATGAGCTTGCTTATGACGCCGTGCTGCAGCTTGCAGCCGCTCTTGCAGCGCTCGTGTACTTTCGAAATGATATTTGGCAACTCTTTCTTACGTTTGTAAATGTCGTGCTCCAGAAAACAGTAGACGCAAAAGAAAAGGTGTTGATGTACGCCATCATCCTCGGTACTATTCCTGCTGTTGTCGGAGGTCTGCTTCTGGAAAAGTTTATGGGCACTATCTTTCGCTATCCTTTGTATGTGGCGCTCGCACTCGTGGCAGGCTCAGGTCTCTTTGCATATGCCGAGTATGTGTTTGCGATGCGTACAAGAGAGCCGCTTTCAGTTGCAAGTGGTACAAAGGTTGGACTTTACCAAGTCCTCGCCCTGGTACCTGGAGTGTCTCGCTCGGGTGCGACGATCTCTGGCGGTCTGCTCTTAGGCCTTACTCGCATAGAGGCAACACGTTTTTCATTCCTTCTTTCTATTCCGATTCTTCTTGGCTCCGGTTTGAAAAAGTTTTTAGAACTTCTCCACTCCCATGATGGGGTTTCTCTTGCATCGCTCGGTGCAGGAGCATTCGTTTCATTCGTGGTGGGACTTATCTCTATTCACTTCTTGCTTATCTTTGTACGTACCAACACGCTGTGGCCTTTTATATGGTATCGCCTCGCACTTGCAGCTGTTGTTGTAGGTACAGTGCTTTCCGCGTAGAACTGCTACTCCTCAGATACAGAAAAGCCGTCCACTAAGGGACGGCTTTACTTACTCATAGCGAAAGTGAGGGAACTTCTTGAGTATCTCGTTAAGGCTCAAGCCCTGCATTCTCTTTGCTAATTTATGGCGATTGTGTGGATCCATAGATTGGACACACTTTGTGTCGAGAATTTTTCCAACAACTTCATCTTTGCCTGTTTTCTCGTGCATGCTATATCTCCCAGATTTGCATCATTGCCAACTGCGAATACTATAGATTAAAAATTATACAGTGTCAAACAAAGCGTTCGAGGGCCACTTTCTGCAAACTCTGGAAGCGAATAGCTGGTCTTTTGTGAGTATACACAAAAGTATTCGCTGAAGCTGTAATAAAAATGTGCTGGCATTTTTATGGTTGCAAGAAAGTAGCACGAGAAAAGCTTTGCAGTTTTCTAAAACGGCAGAGAATGCGTCATCGCATGGTCTTCGTGTGAGTCCCAGGTGGAGGTATCGATGGGAATGGAGCGAGAGGTGCGACCATCCTTAAACTTGAGCTCTTTGTTGTCGCGCGCGTACTCGTACAGGCGTTTGGTAATCTCGACATCTTTCTCGCAGTACTTCATGATCTTGTCGATAGCACCTTCTTTCCACCACATGATGGCCTGGAGCCCGTGGCCGCTTTTTTTCGTCTTTAGCGTCGCTTCTGCGATAGAGTCCATGCGTAGGCGACGACCGAGCGAGAGGCGGATGGACTCGAGGAGGTCGATGCTCTTTATTTTGGTGATATCTCCTGGATAGTATTTATTCAGAAGGGGAATATCAAAGTGGTTTGAGTTGTAGCCTACCAGTGCGTCAGCTTTTTCAAAAATTGGCCAGAGCTTTTCAAGCTCAGTATGGCGCACGGTAGTATAGGTGTCTGTGCCGCTGTCGTACACAGACGCAACAGAAATATCAAGTAGCGCCGGCTCGTGTTTGCCGACGTCTTCAAAAGTATTTTGGGTTTCGAGATCAAATACTACGTATCGCATCTAGTTCTTTGTGATGACTGCAATGATTTCTTCGAACGAACCTTTTGTAATTGAGCGGTCCGCAAGGTGTTTCAACTCCATGCCGCCCTGGGTGAGTATGAGTGCATACTCTGCGCCTGAACGCTCGGCGTGCTTCAACTGGTCGCCTAGTTTCTTGTCAGTGAGGTTTGAAGCTGCTCGAATGCCGTGTGTGCGTAACGTACTCGCAGTCTTCGCGGCTTCATTCGTGTTGACACCATCGTTTACTACCATAACGCGTGGGCCCGTCTTGTAT
>JAYVPP010000069.1:0-21297 GCA_043757305.1 Candidatus Kaiserbacteria bacterium | reverse complement strand
CAGAAATAGGACAGCTCACTAAGCTTACGTCGCTCAATCTTTCTCATAACCCTATCACGGGATTGCCGCTTGAGCTCGGCAACCTTACCCACCTCAAGGTACTCGACCTTTCTGCCACGCAGTACTCAAAAACTGACCTCGAACAAATCCGTAAAAAACTTCCTGTAACTACGGTTATTATCACAAAATAGAGTTTCCGCTGTCGGGTGCATTTTTGGATAGTAGGTATAGTATGTATATATGAGAAAAATCTGGTTTGTGCGCAAAACGTACGGCTGGGGTTGGACACCAGTGTCATGGGAAGGATGGTCAACGCTGCTCGTATATATTCTACTTATCGTACTGTTGTTTCGTCGTGCTGACCTTTCCTCACATTCTGGAAGTGACACCCTTATTTCATTTTCACTTCCGTTTGTACTCTTGACGGTAGCATTGATAGGAGTGACCTACTGGCGTGGAGAGCCGGCACGGTGGCAGTGGGGGAAAGAGAAAGATACAAAATAACTCACTACAATGTATATGAGCACACTCATCCTCGATATAGAGACGGTTGGTGAACAATGGGAGTCGCTCGACGACACGACACAGCAGGTGCTCACGCGCTGGATTGAGCGATCGAGCGGATCTCCAGAACAGAAAGCAGCGCAGCTGCGCGACCTCAAAGAAGGCCTCGGATTTTCTCCGCTTACTGGACGCATTGTTGCAATGGGAATGTATGATGTCGAGCGTGTTCGTGGTGTCGTATTTTTTGATACAGAGGGCAGTATCGCCGAAGATATCGATACCGGAGAGTATATGCTAAAGCCACGTACCGAGGCGGCAATGCTTCGCGATTTCTGGGAGGGAGCACGTCTGTACGATACTTTCGTTACGTTCAACGGTCGCGCGTTTGATATACCGTTTATCATCCTTCGCTCGCTTGTCCACGGTATTACGCCAACACGAAACCTGATGAGTAACCGCTACCTCAGTAGTCAGCGTGGTGTGCGTCACATTGACCTCCAGGATCAGCTCTCATTTTATGGTGCGGTACCTCGGAAACAGCCACTCCATCTCTACTGTCGTGCATTTAACATTGAAAGCCCAAAAGCGGATGGTGTCTCTGGTGACGATGTTGCAAAACTCTTTGCAGAAAAACAGTATGAGACGATTGCTCGCTACAACTCACGCGATATTACTGCGACCGCGCAGCTGTATGAAATATATCGCACACATCTCGGACTTTTTGATGGCGACAATACTGATATTTCTACGCTTCGGTAGCCTATGCCCAGCGCGCCCTACCAGGGCGCTTACTCCTGGTATACTGTGCCTATGGAACGGATAGGGCTTTTCTTCTGTGACGCCGGCCTCGGCGCTCTCTCGGTGATTTTCATTTGTTCAATTTTTGGGGTGCCTGTGACAGGGGGATATTTTCTGGTAGGAATCATTTTTGCATATATTCCTGACATAGACTGGGCGCTCGACAAACACTTCTGGAAAACAGGTACTGTCGCTGCGTATGCGGCAAACCCGTACGACCATCGCGAAGGATTACACAAGCCGCTCTTATGGGCAGCGGTCATCAGCGTGTGGGGACTCCTCGTTGCATCGCCGGCACCGCATATTGCAATGACAGCAGTGATGATGCATTTTCTCCATGATACCACCGGCACTGGCTGGGGTATGCCGTGGCTCTGGCCACTTTCAAAACGTCGTTTTAAATTGTTCTCAACACGTGACAATGTACTCAGTCTCCGCTCTATCTTTATGAGCTGGTCATATGCCGAGCTACCGGAGTACATTACAAAATATGGTCGTGGAAATTGGAAGTCGCACTACTATAACTCGTGGACTCCTGTCGCTAGTATTGAAACTACTGTTGCAGTACTGGGGTTATCGGCAGGTGTACTTGCTCTCATATTCTAACTATCTAAATAATTTTGCTATGAATTCTGTGTTTCCGAAAGAGTTTTATTGGGGTGCATCTGCGGCGTCGTACCAAGTAGAAGGGGGTATTGAAAATACCGACTGGGCACAAGCAGCTCGAGAAGGCCGTGTGCCAGCATGTGGTCGTGCGTGCGACCATTACAATCGCTACGAAGAAGATTTTGATATTGTAAAATCGCTTGGTCATAATGCGCACCGCCTCTCTGTGGAGTGGGCACGCATCGAGCCAGAAGAAGGACAGTTCAACACTGAAGCGATTGCCCACTACCGGAAAGTGCTTGAAGCACTCCGCGCGCGAGGTATTACGCCGATGGTAACAATTTGGCATTTTACGCTACCACTTTGGTTTTATGAGCAGGGCGGCTTTGAACGAGCTGACGCTCCTGAAATATTCGCGCGCTACGCTGCATACGTTGTCGAAAATCTCGGTGACCTCTGTACGCATTTTTCTACTATGAATGAGCCCGTTGTCTATGCCTCAAATGGCTGGCTTCGCGGAGCATGGCCTCCATTTAAGCGGTTTACGCTTACAAACTTCGTGTCTATTACCAACTCAAAGCGGTCACATGAATCGCGTGCACGCGTTGGTTTTCATGGTCTGTTCTTGTTTTTTCGCGTGCGACGCAATCTCGCAAAGGCGCATAATGTTGCGTATGTTGCAATGAAAAAGAAGCGACAGGACTGTGATGTCGGTCTCGTGAAGCATGTCATTCTTTTTGAAGGGAATGCAAACCCTATCAATAAAATAAAAGCATGGTTTGCAAACTATCAGTGGACGCATATCTTTATGGCGAAGGTGTATCGCCATTGTGACTCCATCGGCCTCAACTATTATTTTCACAAAAAATTTGGTGATACAGTAACATATGCAAAAACAGACATGGACTGGGATATTTATCCTGAAGGAATTTATGGCGCTATTAAAATGCTTGCGCGATATAAGCTACCCATTTATGTGACGGAAGCAGGTGTTGCTGATGCCAAGGACGCATTTCGTGCAGAGTACATCACGCGACAGATCGGGGGTGTACAACGCGCACTACAAGAGGGAGCGGATGTTCGCTCCCACATGTACTGGTCGCTCCTTGATAACTACGAATGGGCGCTCGGGTTTGAGAAGCGGTTTGGCCTGGTGGAAATAAACTATGAGACACTTGCCCGCACCATTCGCCCCTCTGCGCACGTGTATACAACCGTCATGAAGCGTGAACTTGGTCTGATAGAATAAGGGCATGCAATCATGGCTGATAATGGCGACCGTCGCGCAACTCATTGCGGCGTTTGTGTCGCTCGTAGATAAGCGTATTGTGTCCGACGAGAAGGTGCTCCCGCGCCCTTTTGTGTATGCGTTTGTGACCTGCCTTATGTCGGGAGGGTCTATTGTCATATATGCACTTTCTGGCGTCCCTACACCTTTTCCGGGAGTTCATTTTCCAAGCATTTCAAATATTATTGCGCCGACGCTTACCGTAGTGGCGTTTTCGTTTCTTACCGCGTATACGTTTTTTGGCGCTCTGGTATCGATGTTTTCTGCGCTCCGCGATTCTGATGCATCTGATGTCGTCCCGGTTATTGGGGCAGTCACTGCGCTCGCTACATTTCTGCTCGGATATTTATTTCTCGATACACACCTCACGCGCAATTTTTTTGTAGGAATTGTACTTCTCTCTCTGGGTACGATCCTCGTGTCGCGCTTTAGGTTTACCTGGAAGACCGCAGCACTTTCAGTGCATGCCGGCATTTTCTTTGCACTCCATTATGTAGCCTTCAAAGGTCTCCTTGCTGTGACATCGTTTGATAATGCTTTTTTCTGGTCACGCATTGCGTTTGTATTTTATGCACTGTCGCTACTTCTTATTCCTGAGTACCTAGAAAAAATCCGCGAGCAAGGTAAGCGCTCAGGAAAGAAAGCTGGTGCTTTTGTTCTTTTTAATAAAGTTCTTGCAGGTGTCTCTTCAATACTTATTTTGAAAGCAACAGAGCTCGGCAACCCCGCAGTGATACAGGCACTCGGAGGGCTACAGTTTGTGTTTATCCTCGCACTCGGACTACTCTTTGGTCGAAGCACTCCGGTAGTCTATGGAGAAAACAGTCATCATATCCGTGATGTACTTCAAAAGGGAATGTTTGTCTCTATGATCGCGCTCGGTTTCTTTATATTATTTGTCTGATGCGACGAGCACTTTACATTGCTGGCGGTGTACTCCTCGTGCTGGGAATCCTGGTACTTATCTTGCTATATCTTGCACGTAAAGCAGAACCCGACCACATTACCTACGGTATGTCGTTTAACGCTCCGTATGCAAAAGAGCTCGGCCTTGATCCTGAGAAAGCGTTTGTCGCAACGCTGGACGACCTTCATGTGCGGCATCTACGACTTGCAGCGCATTGGACTGTTGTGGAGCCAGAGAAAGATGCCTACGACTGGAGCGTGAGTGATTTTCAGCTCAGGGAAGCCGAGAAGCGGCATGTAGATGTTATTTTCGGTGTTGGCCGCCGCCTCCCGCGCTGGCCAGAGTGTCATATACCACCGTGGGCAGGAAAGCTTTCATGGGATGATCAGAAAAAAGAAATCCGACAATATCTTACTGATACCGTCACTCGCTATAAAAACAACCCGAGCATCATCTACTGGCAAGTTGAAAACGAGCCATTTCTTTCGGTATTTGCGACAGACTTCTGCGGCCCGCTCGATGAAGATTTTTTGAAAGAGGAAATTGCACTCGTGCATAAGCTCGACCCAACGCGTCCAGTGCTTGTGACTGATAGCGGCAATCTCGGTACGTGGCGCGGTGCATATTCTCTCGGCGATGCATTCGGTACGAGTGTATATGTGTATTTCTGGAACCCAGAGCTTGGACAGTTTAAATCTGCACTTCCACCTATTGCGTATCGTATCAAGGAAGGTTTTATACGGCTCTTCTATGGTGCGAAGAAAACGTTCCTCATTGAACTTTCGCTTGAACCCTGGCTCGTCGAGCCACTCGCAAACGTGCCGCTTGCGACACAGTTTTCTCGCATGGATGCAAAAAAGTTCGATGAGATTATTGCGTATGCAAAAGCAACCAGGTACGACACACAGTACCTTTGGGGTGTAGAGTGGTGGTACTGGCTTAAAGAACAAGGTCATCCTGAAATGTGGGAAAAAGGCAAGGCGCTCTTTAATCAGTAACTATGTCATTACAAGGATTTCATCAGTACCTCCGAAAAATTATTCCCTTTTTCTATAGTAGGAATTGGTATACAGGGCAGTTCGAGTTTTCTATGCCGCGGTTTTTATACACGACACTTGCGCTTGTAATACTCATTCTACTCATAGCATTTGCGTGGTGGATCGGCCGGCCGCTTGAGTACGCATACATGCCATAGCATGCCGTAGTTTGCTATACTTTTTCTTTATGCGATTTATTAAAATCTTTTTCGTGACGGTTGTGATACTCGCAGTGGGCGCGCTACTTGGCGTAGTCTATGTGTGGAAACAGTTGGCGCTCGAAAACGCTATAGTGACCATTCCCGACCAAAACTCTGCGTCCTCTACGATGGTCATTCCTGCTACCGCAACAACTTCATCAGCTTTTTTTACAAAACCAATCACTATCTCAACTGAGAATTTGCCGCCAGCACAAAAAAAGGTGCTCGACGCGCTCGGTGTCGGCACAAAGCAGGTGACCATTACCCCTGGTATGGTGAGCTGTGCTGTTGATACGCTCGGTCTTACTCGTGCGACTGAGATAAAAAACGGCGCCGCACCTACACTTGCAGAAGGGCTCACATTGTTTGCTTGCCTGAAAAAATAACCAAATTCGGGTATACTGGGATTCTTATGAACAACGTACGTATTTCACTTGTTGCGCTCTGCCTTTTTGTAGCGCTAGCCCCACACGCATATGCTTCGCCGGTCATCCGTACCGGAAAGGCTATTTCGCTCAAGGCAGATCAGTCTGTAGCGGGTGACTTTTATGCGGTGGGGGGAAGCCTTACAAACTCTGCATCGGTGGGCGGAGACAGCTATGTCGTGGCGGGCACTGTGACACAAGACGGCTCGACAACTGTAGATTTTTCAGCGCTTGCAGGCAGAGTCGAGCTCCACGCTCCTGTGGGTGACGACGTGCGTGTGGTAGGTGGCAACGTCATCATTGCAGATAAGGTCGGAGGAGATCTCGTTGTGGTTGGAGGTGAGCTCACGGTACTTTCTACGGCAGACATCGCTGGCGATATTATTTTCTACGGTGGCACCCTTACAGTGGAGGGTCCTGTTCATGGTTCTATTTTTGCACGCGCAGAGCATGTGCGTGTTGATACAACGGTAGGAAAGGATATTGATGCAACAGCAAAAAGTGGCCTTGTCTTTGGTGCGCATGCAAATATTGCGGGCAACACCATTTACCGAAGCCCAAAGGAAGCAACGCGTGCCAACGCCGCAGTATTTGGTGGCTCGCTTTCACGAGATGCAGAAGCAATTTTTACTAGTGACCAAAACTCACGACCAAGTCTCGTGCCGCTCTTCGTGCTTTTGTTTACTGGCTTTGTTGCGCGGTTCTTATGTGCATCGTGGCTCACACCATTTTTTGCTCGACTAAAGACCACGTACGGCCACGCACTTCTCGCTGGTTTTGCTGCACTCATCCTCGTGCCAGTTGCAGTACTTCTTCTCTTTGTGTCGGTTCTTGGCGCACTCCTCGGCGGTGCTGTGCTTTCGCTCTATGCGGCGCTTCTTTTGGTTGCAGTTGGTGTTGCAGGAGTATTCCTCGGCGGTCTCATTTCTCATGTCGTGACTGGTAAGGTTTCGTACAAGGTACTCTGGGTGCTCGTAGGGACGGGAGTCTTTTATACAATGCAGTTCATTCCCTATATCGGCGGTCTCTGTGCTTTTGCACTCGTACTCACTGTCTTTGGAGGATTTGTCATACACGCGTATCGACAGTTGCGGTAGTGTACACACTCGTATAGATTTCAAGGATGATGACTACGGCAAAAAAGAAAGAGCGTATACAGCGTGTGAAAGAGATGAATCGTATATTGCGGAAGCTCTATCCGCATGCCGCAATCGAGCTCAACTACAGCACGCCGTGGGAGCTGATGGTCGCAGTGCAGCTTTCAGCACAGTGTACCGACAAGCGGGTAAATACAGTGACGGAGAAGCTGTTTAAAAAATACACTACGCTCGCTGCATATGTACAAGCAAATCGCGCTACCTTTGAGCGCGATATTTTTCAGTGCGGCTTTTATAGAAACAAAACAAAAAATATTCTCCGAGCGGCGCACATGGTGCAAGGTGAGTATGGGGGAGTGATACCAGGTACACTCCCTGAGCTTTTGCTTATACCAGGAGTCGCGCGCAAAACTGCAAACGTCATTGTGTCGTGTCTTTACGGCGGAGCAGAGGGTATTGCTGTCGACACTCATGTGCGGCGGTTTGCAATACGCTTTGATCTTTCCGACTTCAAAGACCCTGTGCGTATTGAAAAAGATTTAATGCAGATCATGCCACAGAAAGAATGGTGGTCATTTAACCACCGCCTCGTCCACTACGGTCGCTATGCGTGCCCTGCCCGAAAGCATGAGTGCGCTTTTCACCCACTGACAAAAGTGTATCCCAAGGCTGCTGGCCTATGGCCACGATCGAAGTAATTTGTAAAGTGGCAGGTTTTTAGGGTGGTGGTATAGTGACCTCGCTATGGATTTACTTATTGCAGTCGCCTACGACCTCTTTATCTTCGGAAAGCAAGTTGTGCGTGATGTGGCTTCGCTCGTGGCAGGATCGCACGCTGTACATCTACAGCGCCATATATTGCGCGCAGAGCGTGTTGCCTATGCGCTCCCATCTGCACCAGAAATGTTGGTCACAGTGCCACACGCACACCTCGAAAGTGTCATTACTCCTCGCGCGTCACGCCCATCACCAAAGAGTACCGTCATGTACTGCGCCACGAGTGGCGCACCACTTCGTAGCGACCCTAGTACAGGCAGTGACAATATCATCGCGCAAGTGCCGTTTGGCGCAATGATAGTGGCGGTATCAACAGAAAACGACTGGGTGCATATTTTTTATAAAGGCATGGAAGGGTACGTGTTGCTTCACGACCTCACCGACCGCGCTGCGTACGTGTACCCGACACTTACCATCGGTGAGGCATACGAAGCACACGACCCACACACTGAGCGTTTGCGCGCAGTTATCTCCGATGAATTTTCATATGGCGATGGCGACCTTTCGCTCCAAGCAGAGGAGTATGTGACCTACAAGCTCCTTCGTCAGAGTATGGTTATTCCATGGCCAGTGGTTCGACCACGCACTCCGGGCACGTGGCGAACACTCCTTCAAGACGCCCCGTCGGTGACCATTTCCACCGACCCATCTCCACGTTCTGTCATCGAGTGGCAAGGTGATACACGAGGGCATGTGGCATACGTTGAGGCAGTTTTTCCTGATAATACGATACAGATTTCGGAAGCAAACTATCCCGACCGTGGCATCTACAACGAGCGCACCATGGTGGAAAGTGAGTGGCGCGCGGGCAACCCTGTATTTCTCTCCATTCGCTCTTCATAAGCCATAGGCAGCTTCTCTCGCTTTTTGGTACACTTACACGCATGAGTACTCGTGTCGCATTTTTTGATATTGATGGAACGGTCTTTCGTTCGAGTCTGCTTATTGAGCTCGTCGAAGCCATGGTTACAAAGGGAGTATTTCCGCCCGAAGCACCGGAGCACTACAAAGCAGCACACGAAGCATGGCGGGCACGGAGTGGCTCATACGAGGCGTACATTGGCAAAGTCGTAGAGACATTTTTGGCGCACATTCGGGGTATTCCGTATGGAACGTTTGCAGATATAGGACGCGAGGTGGTTTCTGCTCAAGAGCAATACGTGTACCAATACACACGTGATCTCATTGCTCGTCTGAAAGCTGAAGGATACTATCTCGTCGCTATTTCACAATCACCAAAGACGATACTCGATGTATTTTGTGAGTCGCATGGCTTTGATAAAGTGTACGGCCGTGTGTATGAGATCGGACCACAAGATCGCTTTACCGGTATGGTAACTGACGAACATTTGATTTCAAATAAAGCGACTATTGCGCGGCGAGTTGTAGAAAAGCTCGGCACAAGCTTTGAAGGCTCAATAGCGGTCGGTGACACAGAAGGTGACATACCGCTTCTTGAGCTTGTGGAAAAACCAATCTGTTTTAACCCAAACAAAATCCTCTATGCGCATGCGCGTATGCAGGGCTGGCAGGTAGTGGTAGAGCGCAAAGATGTTGTGTACGAACTATGATGACTCCGGTACAGTTTCGTCGTGTCGTATATAGCTACTACAAGCGCGAAGGAAGACATACACTTCCATGGCGGCAAACGCACGACCCTTACTGTGTCATGGTGTCTGAGCTCATGCTCCAGCAGACGCAGGTACCGCGGGTGATACCAAAGTACGATGCGTTTTTAAAGCGGTTCCCCACGGTACAGAGCCTCGCGCGCGCAGAGCTTCGTGCGGTGCTCGTACTCTGGCAGGGGCTTGGCTACAACCGACGCGCAAAGCATCTCCACGAGGCTGCGCGCGCCGTGGTCGCGCAGTATAGCGGCGTCTTTCCGCGTACAAAGGAGGATCTTCTTGCGCTTCCAGGCGTTGGTCCTTACACTGCAAGCGCCATACTCGCATTTGCGTACAATACGCCCACTGTACTCATCGAAACAAATGTTCGCACTGTGTATCTCCATCATTTTTTCAAGGATGCGATAGGTATCGCTGATAGCGAGCTGTCGCCACTCATTGAAAAAACAATGGATACAAAAAATCCGCGTGAGTGGTACGCGGCACTCATGGACTACGGCTCACATCTAAAACAAACTATCGGTAATATTTCTCGTAAAAGCGCGCATCATACAAAACAGTCGAAGTTTACGGGTTCAAACCGCGAAGTGCGCGGAGCCATTGTGCGTTTACTTACGCAGAAAGGTTCGAGAACTTTGAGTACTATCCTCACAGAGACTGGATTTTCAAAAGACCGCTGTGAGGCACAACTCGCGGCACTTACAAAAGAAGGACTTATCCAAAAGGTACGCGGACGCTACACACTGTAGCGTTATTTTGTATCTTCGAGCATGAGTGCCAGGATGGCGCCAGGGAACATGAGTAAACCAAGGACGATGAAGAGTCCGCCAAACGACACTGAAAGGAGTGCAAGGCTTCCAATCATTGCTCCCACTATGTCTGAAAGCGGGCGCGTGATACGAAAGAAGCCAATGATATTTGCATCCGAACCTTCAATCTGTTTGAAGAAGTAGCTCTCGGTCGTGGTTTCAACAAGAGACGCGCCGACGCGAGTGAGGAACATTGTGACAAGCCACGGAATGAGAGACGGCGTTGAAATAAATCCAATCCAGATAGTGGAGACCATCATGATGATAAAACCCACTGCCATCATTTCTTTTTCACCTATGTATCGGTCTGCTATTTCGCCGATTGGGTACTCGAGAATGACGTAAGGAAGAAGTGCAAAGAAAAGTATGAAGCCGATTTCTTTCCACTGAAAGCCTACAACTGTCGCAAGGTAGAGTGGCGTGTAAATAACCATCCACGCAAAGAATAGTTGTAAAAGAAAATGTGCACCAAACACGATGCGAAGGTTCTTGTGGCGCCAGAAATAACGGAATGAAGAAAAAACGTCGACAGATTTGTACACAGGGTCAGTAAATGTTTTGAGGTTTCTACTGATCACAATGACAAATGGCAGCATGATGATGGCGCTTGCCAAGTACACAAGGAAGAATCGCGGATGTGTTCCATCACCGAGGAGTAGGCCTGAAAGGAGTGGGGCGACCGCTCCTGCGATACTCATCATCACGAGCAAAAGACCACGACTTCCACCTGTGTGAGTCTCATGTTTACCCACAAGTCCTTCCATAAATACATCGAGGTTAAAGAGGAGAAGGGGTACGATAGCATGATGTGCGACAAAAAGTGGCACCACCAAGCGTAGGTCATGTGAAAATGCCATACCGATGAGTACGAGAATTTCTGCGACTGTGAGACTGATCGTAATGCGGTAATTGCCAAGCTCTTCGAGGACACGTGAGATAAAGAGAAACGCAAAGATGGTGATAAGTGAGCCCGTCACATAGAGCATGCCGACAGATTGTACCGACATAAACTGTTGGAGATATGTCGAGTTTATGTATGTCACGAGCGACCAGTGGAATGAGAGTAGAAGCATCGCTCCATAGACAACAGTAAAACGCGAATGCCAACGAGAGCGATGCTTTTGCTCAGTGTTTGAGAGATGACCCATGTGATACGTGAGTACTACGACATTATATGCCGATGAGTACGGGAATCACCATAGGCGTCTTGTTGGTTTTCTGCATCAGGAATGCGGAGAGCACTTCTGTGAGCTCGTCCTTTACGTAGTCGAGGTTGATGGGGTTCATATTCTCTGTCTCTTTTTCAACTGTTTTTTTGATGAGAATACGCGCTTCAGTGAGGAGCTCCTGGGATTCGCGAAGGTACACAAAGCCACGAGAAATGATGTCTGGTGACTTTCGAAGCTTACCTGTCTTTGCGTTGACCGTGGCGATGATAACAAACATACCGTCTTGCGCGAGCGACTTACGGTCACGAAGTACGACTTCCTGGCGCGCTCCAACCGTGAAGCCATCTACCATAAGGAGCTCACTTGAGACTTTATTTTCACCCACTGTAAAACGCTCACCTTTATGGAAGTCGACCACCAGACCGTTATCCGGAATGATGATGTTTTCTTTCTTAAAGCCCGCGTCGATAGAAGCGTATGCATGGTTGCGAAGCATCGAGTGGTAGCCGTGCACCGGCATAAAGAACTTCGGCTTTACCTGCTGCTGGATCCACATGAGCTCGCCGATGTTGCCGTGGCCGGTCGAGTGGACGTGGTTTGCGGTGCGGTAGTGAATGATGCGTGCACCGTGGCGGTAAATATTGTCTTTAAGCTTTTGAACTGAGAGTTCATTTCCTGGAACGACCGATGACGAGAAGACAATGGTATCGCGCTCATTGAGGCGAATATTTTTGTGCTTGTCAGTTGCAATGCGCATGAGCGCAGCAAACTCTTCACCTTGCGCGCCTGTAGAGAGAATGACGATGCGGTCGTTTGGATACTGATCCATGTCTTTTGCATCGATAAGTACACCCTTGGCAACAGTAAGAAGCTTTGCAAGCTGTGCAATCTCGATGTGGGTCTTGATACTGCGACCTTCACACACGACTTTCTTGCCGAGACGTTCACACGCTTTGATGACGTTGATGAGGCGTTCAAACTGTGACGCAAAAGTGCCGATGATGATACGACCGTTTGCATTCCTTATGATTTCTTCAATATTTGCGTGTACGCCTGCTTCAGGCATTGAGAAACCTTCACGCTCTGCGTTTGTTGAGTCGGCGATAAGGAGAAGGTTGTTGTCTTTTCCAATACCGCCCCATGATGCAACTTCAGCCTCGAGCGGCTTGCCGTCTACGTGCTGGAGTTTGATATCGCCAGTAATGACGATGTTGCCGTACGGAGTCTCAACTGAAATACCCATCGAGTCGGGGATCGAGTGTGTGACTGAGAAAGATTTGAGGGTAGTTTTTCCGACAGTGAAGCGTTGCCCTGGCTCTACGACATGCATGTCCATAGGCGGAAGATGAGGAAACTCTTCCTGACGTTTGAGGATCATAAGCGAGGTCAGGTACTGCGTGTATACTGGCGGGTTTCCGATACGCTCCATGATGAACGGAATGCCACCAATGTGGTCGAGGTGACCGTGCGTTACCACGAGTGCGCGGATTTTATCTTTGCGTTCCTCAAGGTACTGCGTGTTTGGAAGAATGTAGTTGACACCCGGCGCATCGCTTTCTTCTGAAACGAACTGAAGACCAGCGTCAAAGACGATGATATCGTCTTTGGTTTCGACAACGGTCATGTTGCGACCGATTTCCTCCACTCCCGAAATAGGGATGACACGCACGACATCAGGATCGGTGACCGAGAGGGTCATCGGGAATTTGCGCGCGCTTTCTTCTTCCATGCGGTGCTGGAGGGGAGGGTTTGTCATGCTGCGACGCTTGCGGTCGCCGCTGCGTGCAGCTCCGCCGCCGCGCTTCGCGCGGCGGCCACCGGCTCCACGACCTTGCTTAGGCTCAGGGCTGCCAGTGGCAGGTATTGTAGGTACAGGCTGGTTTCCAGTTTCGCCTGTAGTCGCTGCTGCTGGCTGTGTAGTCGTAGCAGAAGAGCGAGACTGTCCTTGAAAAGGGCGTCCCGTGCCCCTGGCGCGAGTACGATTGCGCATATTGTTAGGAATAAAACGGCGTGGACCTTTCGGTGGAGCGGCTGGTGTTGATTCTGGATTCATAGTTGTGTTGTAGTTAGTAATTTATTTTTTAAAGAATGGCCATACTGACTCGGTGTTCATGTACCAACGTTCGATGGTTGCAAAACGTTCATATGGTTCTGCAATGCCTTTCATGCTCACTTCTGTAACGGTGTTCGGGATGACATACGTGAATGCCGGAGCGTACAGAAATATTGCAGGAACGTCATCAGCAAGTGCGCGTGTGAAGAGTTCGTTTTTCTTTGCGCGTGCATCGGTTGAGGTTGTGGTGCGTGTGTCTACGAGCAATCCGTCGGTTGTGATGTTTGCGTAGAGTGCGACGTTGAGTCCTGGATCATTGCGCTGTGACGAATGCCAAAACGGATAGAAGTCGAGCTCGCGCCCGATAACAGTGCCGAAGAGAAGCGCATCGTACTTTCGAGGGCGAATGACCGACTGTGTGAGGTCCACTTGTTCAAACTTTTTGATTTCAACAGCGATACCGATTGATTCCCATTGTTTCTTCAGCAGCGCTGCGGTGCCTTCGAGCAGGTCGGTATTCGCAGTGTCGAGGTGAAACGCGAGCACGGTATCGACGTCATTCAATTTTTTCTTCCAGCGATGTGCGCCTTCATCAAACTTCCATCCATCATCACGAAGCATCTGTCGCGCCTGGTCCTGTGTGGTGTCGGTCGGTGAGGGAGTTGTCGACGTGCTGTCGCTGCTCGGTGGAACGGGTCCGTCGAGTGGGTAGGCGTATCCCTTGAGTACGTCCTGTACGATGGGCGCGCGATCAGTGAGGAGTGAAAGTACCTGGCGCACTACCTTATCGCGAAACAGGGGTGCTTCGTTTTGATTAAAAAAGACAGCGAATGTGCGCGGGAGTGGTGCCTTCAGTACCGTATGTGTTTGTGAAATGTCACCGAGCGCTTCCATGCCATGCGCAGAAAGGCCCGCAGTCGCAACAATGAGACCTTTCTTGAAGTCGTCCGTAAGCGCAGTTTCATTTGAATAAAACGCGAGTTTTATAGAACTTATCTTTGGAGTACCGCCGATGTAGCCAGTAAATGGCACGAGAACGTATGAGTCGGGAATGCCGGACTTTGAGCGATTAATTTTTGAAATCTTGTACGGTCCTGAACCCACTGGCTCGGTGTTGTACTGGCTAAAAGGAAATGCGTCCGGTGACGCATCTTCCCAAATATGTTTTGGCAAAATACCGACGGTGAGGTTTTCTAAGAAGGGGGCATACGCTTTTTGGAGTGTCATGGTGAGCTCATGGTCGCTCACGCGGTCGAGCTTTACTCCATCCCATGTTCCCTGAAGGGGACTTTTCATGGCAGGGTCTTCGAGGCGTGAGACGGTAAAGATGACATCGTCTGAAGTCACCGGAGTGCCGTCATGAAAGGTCAGGTTTGGTTTGAGTGTGACGTGATAGGCGAGACCATCCCCCGATACCGTAATACTATCTGCCATATCATTGACCAAGACGCCATCGGGTCCGAGCTTCATAAGGCCAGAGTACACAAGTGCCGAAATATCTTTGTCGGCAGGTGTCACTGCAAGGAGTGGGTTTACAAAGCGAGGTGTCCCCACAATACCTTCAACAAATCCGCCACCGTTTTGCGGCATCATCACGAGATATTTTTCATTAAGTGCGAGTCCTGTGAAAATGAGTGATACGAAAAACACAAAGAGCGAGAGTTTCAGCAAAAGTTTGTCGCTTGGCGGCAATGACTCAACAAACCGAAACGCCTTATTGACGAGAGATTGTTTTTTCTGTGGAGGAAACGTGGAGAAATTCATACAAAATGTATGGACGCCAATCACACAAGGTGATGGCATAAAATAAATAGCGACTAGAAATTACGATGAGAGCAAGCGCGTATACTCGCGCTTGGCTTAGATAACAATAGTGAGGAAGGCTGCTCCTACAAAGAGGATGCCGAGGCCAATCGAGGACTGAAATAGGAATAGCTCCGCGCCGCGTCGTTTGTGAAACGCTGCACTAAAGTTGTCGCCACCAAAAGCGCCCCCGAGAGTAGACCCACGCTGTTGCAAGAGTATTGATGCAACGAGTAGGACGGAGAGGACGATCTGAGCGTACGGAAGTATGGTACGGACAAATTCCATTACCTACGACTATAGCAAATATCGGAAAAGACTGCAATTGATAAGAAAAACGCTCACTTGTGCTCTAGCAAAGACAAATATTGATAAACACTTATATAAAATGTATAGTATGTTCAAATTTGTTCCTCACTTTGAACCTTGAAAGGGTATACAAATGACTCAAGAAAAGCCGCCGTGCACTGATTTTATTATTGCAGCCATTCGGCGTCTTCGACCGAAGTCTGCAAAGGGTCATATTATAGGTTTACATTTCTGCTATCTGGCAAATGTTGTGTTGGAACTATATTCTGAAAATGACTTTCGTCTTGCACTCAATTTTCTTATTGAGTCTGAGCTTGTGGTTGTTTATCATCGTTGGAGCATAGTAAAACGAACAGCTTTCGAATGGTTGATTTGTGTTCCTATGGATAGAGAGAGTAAGGACGGTAAATTACTTATATACGTCGCTACTGACGGATTGCCACCGAAGTATATACCAAAGGAAAAGCGTGAATCCACTAAAAAATTAGTTGTTACAAAGGCCCAAATGATTTTGGCATCTTTGCAGTCCAAAGCTGACTAATCCAATTTTCAACCCCCCGTTTCCTTTCTAGGAAACGGGGGGTTTTATTATTGCCACGCCAAGCAATTTTTGACTTGCGTCTCCCGCGTAGGTACAATACGTCGGCTTAGGTTTTTATAAATGTAATTCACTATTTTTATGGCAGGCAAAGTACAAAAAAAGAAAGTGATGGCAAAGAAGGCTGCACCCAAAATGGTCAAAAAAGTAGCGAAGAAAACATCTCCAAAGGTTTCCATGGCAAAAATGCCGAAATCTGACGGTCCTCTCACTCCACTTCACGACCGTGTAGTCCTTCGCCAACTCCGCGAAGAGGAAACCGGCACAAAGTCACTTCACGGCATTATCATTCCGGATACTGTGGCGAAGGAGAAGCCCGAGCAGGGCATCGTCGTTGCAGTCGGCGCAGGAAAGTACGACGAAGATGGCGAAAAGCGCATCCCGATGACTGTACAGGTAGGAGACCGTGTGGTCTTTTCAAAGTACGGCTATGACGAGGTAAAGGTGGGCGGCGCAGAATACTTTATTGTCGCTGAGGCAAACATTCTCGCAATTATCAACGAATAATCTACTACATACATATATATGGCAAAGAAGATTATCTACGACGAAGATGTAAAGAAAGCGCTCAAGCGTGGCGTTGATGCTGTGGCAAATGCCGTGAAGGTAACACTCGGTCCCCGAGGACGCAACGTCATTTTGGATAAAGGCTTTGGTGCGCCAATGATCACGAACGACGGCGTTTCTATTGCCAAGGAGATCACTCTCAAGGACAAATTTGAAAACATGGGTGCGGAGATCATCAAGGAAGTCGCAAACAAGACCAACGATCTTTCGGGTGATGGCACTACGACTGCGACGGTCATTATGCAGGCACTCGTAACAGACGGACTTCGTCAGACGACCATGGGACAAAACTCTATGGCGATTCGCGCTGGCATGGAGATGGCGGGCGCAGATGTTGTTGAGGCGCTCAAAAAGCTTGCAACACCAATTTCAAACGACGAAGAAATAAAACAAGTCGCAACTATTTCTGCAGAGAACGCAGAAATCGGCGCAAAGATTGCAGAGACTATCAGCAAGGTAGGAAAAGATGGCGTAGTAACGGTAGAGGAGTCACAGTCGTTTGGTATGGATGTGGAGTATGTCGAAGGTCTCGAGTTTGACCGCGGATACATTTCTCCGTACATGATCACGAACGCAGAGCGCATGGAAGCGGTGTATAAAGATGCACTCGTGCTCATCACTGACAAAAAGATTTCTGCGGTGAAAGACATTCTTCCACTTCTAGAAAAGCTCGCGCAGACAGGGAAGAAGGAGCTCATCATCATTGCAGACGATGTTGATGGCGAAGCACTCACGACTTTTGTGCTCAACAAGCTCCGCGGAGGATTTTCAGTGCTCGCAGTGAAGGCACCAGGCTACGGTGACCGCAAGAAGGAGATGCTTCAGGATATTGCTATCACTACCGGTGGCGAAGTAATTTCAGAAGACACTGGCCACACACTTGAGGCGGCGGAAATCGCAATGCTCGGACGCGCAGGTCGCGTCGTTTCCACGAAGGACTCAACACTCATTGTCGACGGTAAAGGCGCAAAGAAGGACATTGCTGCGCGCGCAACCCAGCTCAAGGCACAGCTCAAGCAAACTGATGCGAAGTTTGATAAAGAAAAGCTTGGCGAACGTATTGCAAAGCTTTCGGGCGGTGTCGCAGTCATTCGCGTCGGCGCTGCGACAGAAACTGAGATGAAATATCTCAAGCTCAAGATTGAAGACGCGGTCAATGCCACAAAGGCAGCTATCGAAGAAGGTATTGTGGCTGGTGGCGGGTCAGCCTTGGTGCGTGTTGCAGAACGCCTCGGCACAGCGCTTGCAGAGAAAGAGGAGAAGGGTAAGCTCGGCGCCGCAGAAGCCATTGGCTACTCTATTGTCCTCTCGGCTCTCTATGCACCACTCAAGCAGATCGCAATGAACGCAGGAAAAGACGACGGTTCGGTCATCGTGGATCGTGTAAAGAACCACAAGAACAAAAACGCTGGCTACGATGCTGCAAAGGATGTAGTGGTAGACGACATGATAAAGGCTGGCATCATCGACCCTGTGAAGGTGACACGCTCTGGCGTGCAGCACGCTGTTTCTGCAGCGGGTATTCTCCTTACTACAGAAGCTGCAGTCGCAGAAGACCCAGAAGACGAAAAGCCAGCAGCAGGTGGCGGAATGGGTGGTATGGGCGGCGGGATGGATTACTAAAGCTGCGGTATGCCTATCACACAACGACAGAAAAACGGAGCGCGATGCGCTCCGTTTTTGTTAATCGCCACGCCCAGGAAGAAATATATGTAAATCTCCGCACTCGGGGCAAGTGTATTGTAATCTGCCTCTCTCACCCGCAATGTCCTTTTCTCGGGATGTAAATTCAAGCTCGTTTCGAGCTCCAAATGGGCAAGAAGTACAAATGGGCTTGCGCATACGGGGGTACTCCTCTCGTGTGGAGCATACAGTACACCAACGCACCATATGCCATGTCATTTCGGTCGGTGTTTGTTCGATGTGCCATTCATGTTGGCAGTTCTCGACTGCTTTACGGATTGCGTCTTTGTATTTTTGGATATGAGTCCTCGTATTCAGTGGTTTTGTGGTGAAATGAGACATTAGTGTTCTCCATATGTTGCTTCTGCTGTCTGGCGGTACTATAGACTTTTCGTTGAGAAAAGCAAATAAAATGGGGGTGGTGAGATGGATTACTAAACAAAGTTTGGCACATAGCAAAAAGCTCCCTACATAGGGAGCTTTTTGCTATACTAGGGGCATCGTTTATAGATACTAATTTTAACTATGTTTATTCTACTTGGTGTACTCGTGGTGCTCGGCCTCTGGCTCATGTTTACGTACAACCGCTTCGTCGCGCTTACTCAGCAAATGAAAGAGGCACTTGCTGACATCGACGTTCAGCTCAAGCGTCGGTACGACCTCATTCCAAACCTCGTGGAAACTGTAAAGGGCTACGCAGCGCACGAAAGCCAGACACTTGCCGCAGTCACTGAGATGCGCACTTGCGCAATGAATGCTCCCACTCCCGCAGCACAAGCAGAAGCAAACAATATGCTTTCGGGCGCACTCAAGACACTTTTCGCAGTGTCAGAAAATTACCCAGACCTCAAAGCAAACCAAAACTTCCTCTCACTTCAAGGTGAGCTTTCGGATACCGAAAATAAAATCCAAGCAGCCCGTCGCTTTTACAACGGCACGGTGCGTGACTTGGGGACTGGTCTCGGCTCATTCCCGGGCAACCTCGTCGGCAATATGTTTGGTTTCAAGGAAGGCGACTACTTCGTCCTCGCTGAAGATGCAGCAAAGGAGCCAGTAGTAGTAAAGTTTTAAGTATATGTCTCGCGTCGAGCACAACAAGCTCGTTCGGGATTTTATTCCAGAAAAGATTCGCAACAATGGCGAAGTGTGCGAGGTGCGTGCGCTTTCTCTCGAAGAATTTATTCCCGCGCTCACTTCAAAGATAGTCGAAGAAGCAGGGGAGCTTGCGAGCGCAGTGTCGCGCGACGATATTCTCCATGAATACGCAGACCTCATGGTGCTCCTTGATGCGTTTACCGCGCACTATGAGTTTTCGGAAGCTGATATTAAAGATGCCATCGGCAGAAACATTGAAAAGAAAGGACTTTTTAAGGAGCGATACTTCCTCGAGTGGACCGATGACGCAAAATAAATATTCTATGAATCGATTTTTCTCCATAGCGCTGTGCTCGCTTGCGTTTGTTTTTTTCCTCGTTCCCGCGCAAGCACATGCTGCGGAGATTATTCATTCGTTTGTGTCTGACATCGCGGTGTTGCCAGATAGCTCGCTTCACATCACCGAGACCGTCACTTATGACTTTGGCAAAACAGAACGCCACGGTATTTTCCGTTTTATTCCAACGACTCACCCTGAGCCAGCAACCGCTTGGTACAAAGACCGATATACAGACATTCAGGTGGAAAATGTGACGCGGGACGGTTTTTCTGAACCATATGTAGTTACCGATGAACAAGGACGTACCAACATAAAAGTTGGTAATGCCGACCAGACAATTAGTGGTTCACATGTCTACACTATTATCTACGATGTGCGGGGTGGACTTTCCTACCCGTACCAGCTTCCACCCGAAGTGTACTGGAACGTAAACGGCGGTGGCTGGGACGTTCCGCTTGAAAAAGTCGTTGCGACGATTCATGGTTCGCCGGGACTCTTTGGAAAAAATCGCTCATGCTACAAAGGCAATGCTGGTGAAGGAGCAACATGCACCATGCATGCCACGGAAGATGGCGCAGTGTTTGAAGCTGTCGGTCTCGCTCCGGGCGCGCAAATGACCATTGCGCAGGACTTGGTAGATAGCGCGGTCCCGAAGGTGGTCCTTGAACGTTTCGGTACGGCGACAGGACTTATTGCGCTGGTTGGGGCATCTATTATGGGACTCATTGGTCTTGCGATATTCATATACCGATATCAAACCCAATTCAAAATTAACGCCCCCATTATTCCTCAGTACGAACCCTATCCAGGTATTTTGCCGATGTTCACGGGCGTTCTGATTGATGGGAAATTGGATCCAAAAGATATTTCAGCAGCGATTGTCTACCTTGCGGAAAAAGGCTACATAAAGATCCGTAAAACAGAAAAAAAGGTGCTATTTCTTTTTGAAGTTGATGATTATGAAATCACAAAAATAGCAGTATTGCCTTCAAATCAGCCCGAACATGCTAGTGAAATACTAAGATTACTTTTCCGAGATATGAGTGTGGGGAAAATGGTGTCTCTGTCTAACTTAAAACAAGATTTTGCAAAACAATCGGAAAATGCCAACGCGTTGTCTCGGCTCAAAATAGTAGTGATACATGAGCTCACTACTCTTGGATTTTACCAAAATTCAGTGTTTTGGAAACGTCTGACGACGAAAGGGTACGAAGCAAGAAATCATTTGCTCGGGTTCAAACTATTTCTTACAGTAACGGATGAAGCACGGTTTGCATTTCATAATGCTCCTGCGAAAAGCCCGGAGCAGTTTATGGAGTACTTACCGTATGCGATTGCGCTCGGTGTAGAAAAGGAGTGGGCAAAAGTATTTGAAAATATCACTATCCCGATTCCCGACTGGTATGAGGGTGGTTCGGTGTCGGCTTTTTCACCAGTTGCATTCACTACTAGCCTCGGAGCATTTTCGGGGGCACTTGCAACAGCTGGCGGAAGTATAGGCGCATCGGGAGGTGGTGGGTCTGCAGGAGGCGGAGGAGGTGGAGGTGGGGGTGGAAGCTGGTAGTTTGCTCGACGATTCTCACTCCTGTGGTATGTTCAGCACAGAT
>JAYVPP010000068.1:0-5701 GCA_043757305.1 Candidatus Kaiserbacteria bacterium | reverse complement strand
CATAAGTTCCTGACTGCCCTGTAGGGGTAGCGGATAAGGTAAGCGACGTAACGGGGTCTGCAAAAAATTGACCTACGGCCATGGGGATATGCTAGTTTTTGCCTAGAAGTGAGACTTACGACCTGCAAACGCCAAATATGCTTCATCAACTTTATTGGAATCTACCAACTGTTGACCTGTCATATTAGCGATGTCTACATCAGCGGCAGCGCGTCCGTTGGCGGTGGTACGAGTGGAACCTGCCCGTTGGCGGTCACCATCTGCGTTTTTCATCGCTTCCTCATACGTACCGTTGTTGTGAGACTCATACAGTGCGTCTTTCTCAGCTTGGACAAGAGCGTCAGTTCTATCCATCTTAGGGTGTGCTTCTAAAACATTTCGGTAATGTCCCTCTATCGTATCGGCAATGGCTGGCGCGTAGTCAGCTTTACTAATGCGCTCGGTGACAGTATCGAACCTGGCTTTATTGCGGTCTCCCTTGATGGTTTCACCTAAGGAACGCATTTCCTCTAGGTCTCCACCAATCGCTTGTTTAACGCGGTCGGCAGCGGCATCGGCAATGGTTCCTACAGCCTTGCGAGCTGGCTCGTCCATCTCTTCCTGGCGGGTTGATAAAGTGCTTGAGCGTAGTTGCTCGTTTTCCTGTTTAAGCCGTGTAATCTCTGCGCTGTCTGTCCTGTTCTGTTCAAACAATCCTCGTACCTTATCGGCTGGGAAAGGGATTACCTTACCTGCGGTCTCTTCTGACATAGGTTCTTTCAATTATAGCTCCTGTATAGTCGGGGCCGTACCGGGTTGAATAGAATCCTCAAACTAGTACGGTGTAATCTTTCTTACACCTTCCGTACTAACAATATCATTGACCAGCTGTTGAAGTGTGTCAACCGCTTGTATTTTACGATATTCCTCTAAATCCTGTTGACACCCCGGAACAAGAACGTCGCGCTTATCTCTTGCTTCACTTTGTACTTGCTTGAGGCGCTCCTGCAGCCATGGCCATTGCGGGTGCGCTTGGAGCGCTTGGAGGTTCTGGCTGTCCTGCTTGTTGTGGAGCATCAGGTTGTTTTAAGAGGTTTAAGTCAAATCCTGCAGCCTGCAGCGCTTTAATAAGAATCTGTTGGTCAGAGGGGTCAAGTTTTTGTAGCAACGCTAAAATGGCTTGTGGCCCTTGCTGTATAAGTTGGGTCACGTTAGGCATTGGAGGGGCTGATGGTGACGGTTGTCCCATTGGTGCGCCTTGTGGTGCTTGTTGTGGTTGCGATGGTGCTGGTGCCCCTTGTGGAGCCCCCTGAGGTGCACCCTGCGGAGCCATAACCTTTAATAGATCGGGATTGATCTTAATAGCTTCCAATGCCTGCTCAATCAATGGGTTAGAGTCAAAGTTAGGGTTACCCTGAATAAGCTTTAGCCCGTTTACTAGTTGATTAAACCTAGTAGATGGATTGGCCTGCATAAGGCTGCCGCTTTCCATCTGGTAATCAAACTGCCCGGCAATGCTCTTTGGAGTAATCTTTGTCCAGTTTACTGCTCCCTGTGAGTCTTTTACAGGTATGTGGATATCTTTTCGGGTAAACTGTTGCTCGTTACTAATCAACATATCCCCGTATCGTTGAATGGCTAGGTCAAGAAGGATGGCCGGTTGCTTAAACCGCATTTCTGTCTGTTCCTGTGCAATAGTGGCACCCGTTGCGGTGTTGTCCCCTATACCAACGTCCTGCTGACCTAGGGCCACGTCATTAGCACCACTCATCAGCTGAATCAGCTCCCTGATCTCTCGCATGATCTCGGTCAGTTGGTTGGTGAAGTCGGGCGGCCTGTCCCATACTAAGTCGCTTACGTCCTGTACAGGGATTGGCATACCTGGTGCAATCTTAATATCTTGAGGGGCGATACTTCCAAGCTTAAACTTAAGCATCGGTAACAGCGTCAGCTTACGCATGTCACTACTCTGGCTAGCAGCGTCGTTATACTCTTCTTGAAGCTCAGCCAGCCTATCCGTCATAGAGCGGCCTACAAGCTGCCCTGGTACCTTGTCGTACACAAAGAAGATATACGGCTTCTTCCCATGACGATACGGGTTCTCATCAACAGAGCCGACCATCATACGGTCAACGATAGTAATGTGGCACTCCTCTTCTAGGCCGTCATCGTCAATATCAAAGGCACCGCTGTACCGTACAACCTCATGTAAGCCACGTTGGATGTTGCCGTATACAATCTCTGAACCTTGAGTCCTAAACTTGCTCTGCTCCAAGTATGAGGTGTACGTAGCTTGCGTAGACATCTCTGGCGCGTTCTTAATCTCTTTAAGAAACGTAGCGTCAATGTTTGGGTCTTTCATCAGCGTGTAGGTATTCTCTACGCTTACCTCGTAAATGAATGAGCAGCTATCCTCATCGGTGCCAGTTGGGTCCCAGCCTAAGCGGTTAGGGTCTACCCAAGCGCAGTCAGGCGCGTCATACAGTAAGTCTTTTGATTTAACGTCTCCAAATGAAAGGTTCTTATTCATCGAACTCAGCATCTTGTCGATAAACTTCTGGGTGTGTGGAATGTTCTCCATCTCTTCTGTGCGCCATCCTGTTTTGAATATTCCTAGTCCCTTACCGCATCCGTCTTTGACCATTTGATTAAGCACCATCTCCAAGCCCATGCGCTCTTGGTCGTAGTTTAGCTTTTGGTTTAGCTTATCCTCGTTTAGTGAAGCTTCTAAGCTACGACCCTTGGCACTGGCTGAGGGTAGCCCTTGGAACAATCTAGGCACCAGTAAGTCCATCACCATACCTATCAACGGTATATGGCGTTCGGTCTGCCATTTCTTTGATCGTTTAGGCTTACGGTCTAGCCCTTGCAGTAGACGCTCATCTTCTGAAAACTTCTCACGGTATGGTCGACAAAACTCCTCAGCCTCGTTAAAGGCGGCCATGACACAGTCAAGTGCTCGTTTGTCTTTATCAGTCACGTTCTGGGTAGTTTAAGCTCAATAGTTGTGCAGACAATGCCCTTATCAAGCCTAGTCTGAGTGTTGGTAATCATTAAGTGCATGACTTTAGCGCTCTCTAGGAACGCTTGGTCTTCCTTACCGTTCGGCGTGAGGTACATAGTCGTACCCTCAACAGTAGCCGTCATTTCTGGAGTGTTTGGTAGACAGAGGCAACCACGTCAATCTTAATTTCCATGCGTATCATTGTAGCGTTGAGCTCTACTAGAGCGTCAGCAATAGCCCTTAGAGTCACTAGCGTAGTGTCATCTATCGGTGCTGGTTGTACTGCCTTTCTTCCAAACACTATTTCTTTGGTTCAGCTTGTGGTGCTGGTGGTACCGGCATACTACGAGCAAACTTCTCCTGAAACGCAGGTATAGAGTGTACGAGCTCATCGCTGTAACCGGGCTCTGTTTGATACAAAGAACGGATTTTCATTAATGCACCGTCTTTAGTGATGGTGAGGTTAGCAAGTGGGCCAGTGATTAAGCTGGTTATTTCATTTACTAGGTATTCATTGCGCTCGTCTGCCATGGGGTGAAGTTAGGGATGAATATAGTGTACGGCTGTATGGTTGATATACGCAAGGCTACCACTCACCAGCAAGCGCCATAGACTGTACTTGGCGTAGCTGCTGCATGTAGTCACCGTCCATCTCAAGCAGTCCATCAAGAGAGTAGCGGATAGCGTCCATGCAGTGATTGAACGCATCAATGGGTACGTTGGTGATCTTACCAGTGATGTTGTTTACTTCCCACATATAATTCTTGTACTCCTTATCAATGTTCCTTGAGCTGCTGGTGTAGCTTATACGTTGGTCTTGAAGCTTCTGTATACCTTGGTTAACGCTATCCCTGCCCTTGGTAACGCCTACAATGTTTACGCCTAAGCTACTGATCTCGTCGATACTCTTAGGCTCCGCACTGTCAGCCTTTACCATGGTCTGCGGTTCATTGAGTGACTTCAGCACATCAGCTAGGGCTTTGTTACTCATACCTGTCTGGTACAGCCGCTCCTTAAAGATGTACCCGCCGTTGTAGTAATAGGCATCAATGATCGTACTAGGGTCGTTGGTGTAGCCAAAGTCTAAGCCACGCCGCACAAGTCTTGCTTCATGCGGTACGTCATCAACCACCTGCCAGCCGGTAAAGATCTTACCATCAGACTCTCCAAGCTTTCCTAAACCGTATACATTCCACCAACCAGTCTTGCTCATACGGCTTTCAATAGACTGAACGATTGAGCTAGGTAGTCCTTCGTTGTCTTTGTAGGTAAGCGTAATGAAGTCTAGGTCTTTGTCTCTAGTTGGTAGTACCTCACTGTAGAACCAAAACTCACTGGTTGGGTTCCAGTCCATATAGATCAGGTCGTTGGTTCGTACCTCCATCTGGTCAAATGAATTGTACGGTACATGGTTAGCCTCATTTACAAAGAGCCGGTCGCGCCTTGGACCATGTACCTTGTCAGGGCTGTCAGCTCCATAGAATTGAAAGGTTGAGCCGTTAGGGAATGTGTAAATGTAATCCGTTTTATTCCATTTATCTTCATCAAAATAGTTGTGTTCCTTCATGATCTTGAGGAAGTCAGCCATAGCGGCCAGTTTCAAGTGAGGAAGTGACTCACTCACGATATGGGTACTTTTAGCCGTCTTATCCGTCATGGCCATCTGAATAAGCACCAGCAAGATACTAATAGTCTTACTAGCACTCGTACCCCCTGCTACCGCTCTAATCCGCTTGCTGAGTTCCGCTATCTTCTTGGTTGCTGTCGTTCGTATGTACATTCATGTCACCTAGAATTGGAATAACTTGCGTAACGGTAATGTTCTTCTCTGGTTCTCTGAAGTGTTGTGGGAACATTCTTGATAGTTTCCAGTCTGCATTTGTATTCTTTACATGTTTGCGAGCAAATCGTGCTTCTGCTCGAAGTACCATGTTTGCAAAATTCTCATCTTCACTCTTCCATCTGCTTATTGTTGTTGTATCTCTCATGATGTATTGGGCTGCCAGAACCTGCTTTGGACAATCCTCATAGTACTCAAGATATTCTTCTTTGAGTCTAGCAATTGTCTCAGCGTCTTTGGTACTTCCTAAAGGTACTGGCATTAGCTGTTTAATTCTATTGTTACAATAAAAACAGTATCGCTTGGTAACTTGCCTAAGTCCATAACCATTGGATTATCGGTTTCAAACTTAAGGGTATATACGTTATCTAAGCTCATGCGTTTGCTCTGCTTAGTCTCTTTCAACTCAGCTGATATCTGCATCGCAACTCATTACAGATAAACGTAGCGGCATGTCGGCCGTGATAAGACTTAAGAACATTTCCACCTTTCTCGACATGTCTTTGCCCTCACTCATAAAGCAAGAAGCATTTACTACAACCATTAAAGCCTCAGTTACTCGGTCTGCTGTCATTTCTTCCATGGCCGTACTCCCTTACCGTTGTTGATGTGACCATCAAATGTCATAAGCTCCCTTAGTATATACCGTCCAAAGTCTACAAGCCTAAGAAGTATTCGCTTGCTCAAAGTACTTCCTCCACACCCTGTGCCTTGAAGTGCCCTAGTACGCACTCTTCTTTCATCTCTCCACACTTCTCGCACTGCTGATAAATGCGTGTGGCACCATATGCGTACTGCTCAAAGTTGCTGTTATCTTGTAGCCTCTTAACCATGTCCTCGCAGCTTATCCCCTCTCTAAGAATGGGCGGCATGTAGTG
>JAYVPP010000067.1:0-6080 GCA_043757305.1 Candidatus Kaiserbacteria bacterium | reverse complement strand
GGTCGATATAGCGAGATGCCGCATCGCGACCGCCGAGGCCGAAGGCGAGACCGAGCGCAAGCGACAGCGCTACGATGATACCTGTGAAGAGCGTCTGTACAAACGCAGTCGCGACCGAAAGCTGGTCGAGCGCTGCGAGGATTGCAAAGATCCAAATGGACCAACGAGCAATCGAGCCTACAAAGTACGGCGAGCCAATGTCTGCTGCTTTTGCTGCACTGACCACTGCACCCTGCACGAAGTCTGCGAGGAGTGCTGCAATGAGAAGGATGAGTACTGCGACAATAACCTGCGGTACATAAAAGAAGACAATCTGTGAAAGAAATGCAGTCACCTGTGTGAGGTGAAGGATTTCAAGAGCGACTACCGCAAACGTTGCAATCACAAACCACTTCACGAGCGCGCCAAGGAAATATCCAGCGTTCAGCTTGTGTCCTGTGCGCTCTACCACCTTATCGACGCCAGCACCACGGAGTGCTGCGTCGATCTTCAGTGTCTCAATAAGCTGTGCAACAATCTTTGCGAGTCCTCCACCAACAATCCATCCGAGAATAACAAGTGCAAACGCCGCGAGCATGTTGGGAAGGACACCCGCCACTGCTGCGAGCATCTTATCCATGGTCGTTGCGAGAATCTGCGCCCACGTAGTGATCATATTCATTACAAACTATCTGCTGATAACGTGTGTAGTGGCGGGAGGCGCGGCCTCGCGACCAGTACTCCTAAAATCGTACCATAGCAGGTACTCATCGCAAGGTGATCGAGGGACAGCATCAGACAATAGTTATGCCTTCTTGGCAACAGCTATGTAGGCTCCTGGATATGAGCTCGAAGTGTATTTTTTCCCGAGCAACTTCGAGAGTGATTCGAAGAGCGAGTCAGCGAGGCGCGCGATAGGAGCGCAGATATAAAACATCACCACACGCACTGGCGGCGGCATCAGACGCTCAAGAAGAATAAAGCGGTTTACAAACACACCTGTTGCAATCGGCATGACCACTACATTTTGATACCCTACATCAGCGAGCATTTTCTCGAGCGTGTCCTTGGTGAACCGCCAGTAGTCACGTGGCGATGGATGCACAGGAAAAAGAAACGGCACCACAATGACCATATCTGCACCCGGCTTTGAAATACGAAATGACTCTGCGACCAGCTGGTGACAATGGTAGATATGCTCGAGTGTGTTTATGAGGACTACGCCATCGTACACACTGTCTGCGAGAGGAAGTGGTTCTTCGAGGTCGCAGTGGATATCTGTCGTCTCGTGACCGTCGAGGTTTGCAGATATCATCGTGTACAGACCACGAAAGATTTTTCGGTAGCCAGAATCTTTTCCTCCGCCGAGGTCGATGACACTACCGTGAAGGGTGACTTTCTTGATAGCGTCAAACTCTGCGATGCGACCGAGTGAAGGAGGAAATGCCATAGTAATAAATATATTTTATAGGGAGCGCAACGACGTATATCGACTTTTTACGTAGACTAGCGAGCGCGAGCTTCTTCGCGTGCGTTTACCTTGTCGATAATAAGCTCATGAGGAAAATCAAACACATCGCGGGTGAGCTTGTCGTGCATACTGATGCGATAGAGTAAGTCGGTCGTAGAAAAAGCTGCGTACTTTATGCCCACACCGAGCTCTGCCTCGAGGTTACGTATCGCAGTCTCAATCTTTGCAGCGTTGAGCTTTTCTACTGCAACGAGCACATCGAGACGTCGTTCAAATTCTCGCAAGAAAACTCCTGCGACCACGAGCACCTGTATCTTCCCTACACCACGCAAATGTTTCTGAAGTGTCGCGCCATTTATCGGTGTCGTATCAAATAAAAACTTTTGGAGTGGCTCAACCACAGGAGAATTTTTATTGAGCGAGTAGCCGAGGACTTTGCGACGTTTCTCTTTTCCAGGAATCGTTTCAAGAATAAACTTACGACGAATGATATCTGCACGCTCAAGCTGTGTGAGCTCTGTGCGTGCAGCACGCTGCGAGAGCTTTGCGCGACGGAGTATGTCCGCCATGCTGACCTCCTGTGAAGGGTTAAATAAAAAGAGTCGTAGGATGCGGACACGCGCAAGGGTATCGAAGAGTGCGGTAAGTGGTTCTGACATAACGTCGTTAGTATAGCAAAGGGGTGCACAAAAGAAGGGGTGGAAAAGTAAGTGGGGCACGTGGGTGAGACGATGTCAAAAAATGGCCTGACTTATTGAGTCAGGCCATATGTTATCTGATCGTGATTCGTCGAAACTTACCCTCGCGGAGTAGCCGAAGCATGTTAGTGCAAGCCATCGCTTGTATTTGCACGGCGCCACCTCGACGAACAGTTGCAAGATTCACCGTTGGCTTAAAATGCACAAGGCCACGCTCACGCTGCCATGCAAGCTCAGACTCAAACTGAGCTGCCGAGCGTTTACCAAATTCTGCTTCCTTCTCCATAGCCGTTATATGTTTTTCTGTCATTAAATCCTCCTTACAAAACTGGCGTTATCATATATACAAAACAGATGTTTGTCTAATGCTTACTCGCATCTTTGTAACCACTAAACAAGAAGCAGGCGGAAAGGTATTTTGAGCAGATATAGAAAAAGAGACCGCAATGGTCTCTTTTCCTTATTGTAATTTGAATTACTTAAGCAGTAAGCGCTAGTCGCGCTTGCCCTCTGCGCTCGTTCGGAAATGAAATGGCTTATCGCCCTTTCACTTCGCTCACTTACTTGAGGGTTACTTTGCCTCCTGCCTCTTCTACCTTCTTCTTGAGGTCTTCTGCGTCTTCCTTCTTGAGACCCTCCTTAAGCATTGACGGAGCTGCGTCTACGAGGTCCTTCGCTTCCTTGAGACCGAGGTTGAGTGCTTCCTTTATTACCTTGATCACCGCGATCTTTGTAGCACCTGCCTCTGTGAGCTCAACGCCAAATGACGACTGTGCCTCACCTGCGTCTGCTGCTGGACCTGCCGCTGCAGCAACTGCTGTTGCTGATACTCCCCATTTCTCTTCGATGGCCTTTACGAGTGTATTGAGCTCGAGGATAGTCATACCCTCTACTGCCTCGATGATTGAATTCTGATCCATGATAAGGTTGTTAGTTTATATAATGTAATATCCGTTGGGGACGTCCAGTACTTTCTTCTAAGAATGAAGAAAGTAGGACGGGAAATTCGCAATAGTCACCCCAAGGGTACTTGGTTTTCTAATTCCTTGCAGTCATAGAAAACCTGGCGCGCTACGCTCGTTTGCTCATTTCCTCACCCACCTTGCTGAGTACCACTGCAAAACGCTGACGTGGTGAGTTGATGAGCTGTGCAAACATTCCACGGAGCACTGGAAGTGCTGGGATAGATGCGATGACGGTCATCTCTGCCTTGTTCTTGTACTCTCCACCAAACACGCCACCGAGGATAGAAAGCTTTTCTTTAAAGAGCTTTTCAAACTCGCGCACACCTTGTGCGGGAGCTATCTGGTCTGCGCTGTATGCAAGTGCAACTTCGCCGTCGAGTGATGGCATCTCGCCTGTATATCCCATCTCCGAAAAGGCACGCTTCATGAGAGTCTTCTTTGCCACCACGTAGCCGACTCCCTTCTCGCGAAGAGCGCGACGCATCTTGGTAGTGTCCTGTACGGAAAGACCTTTGAAGTTTACAAAGACGAGCGTTGCAGCATCCTTCACTGCAGCCGATACCTTTGCAAGGATCTCTGTCTTCTTTGCTTTTGTGATTGCCATATGGCCGTTTGGAACTATGTTGCTAATGAAACAGGTGGCTTGCGAGTGCAAGCCAGACATGGTTCGACCGTTCCCGCAGCACCGATGGCGCTGCATAAGAGGGACCTCGACCGGCGGAATACTGAGTACTCCATTAAAGTTTCGCTCTTGGTATGTGTATACCATTCGCGAAACGACCAGTTGTCTGTGGCCTGTTCGAGCGTCACTATACCAGAGTATCGAGAAAAAGAAAGTGGGTTACACGCCCTCTGCATCACGGCGTGCTGTGTCTGCCTTGGAGCCGATGTAGGTTGCGATGCACTGTATAAAAGAGCTGACGCCCGAAAACGCGAGCATGAGAATGGGGTACCACGCGTATGGCGTGAGCTCATAGGAAAAAATGATGACCGCTCCGGCCCACAAACTAAAGCACCACTGACACGACATGAGGTCGGCAAGTGTGCGGCGTGCGCCCTTTTTTGGTTTTTCAAGGACAATGCCTGACTTTAGGTTGCGGGCGTCATAAAACTGTTCGCGGAAAAATGCTGTGATCTTGTCGTTGACAAAGAGGCGTGTGAGGCGAAAGGTCGCGAGCGAAAGGATGATGAACTCAAACGGTGTGAGTGTGTGAAGCGCAGCAGCGGGATTACTTTCCAAAATGATAACGCTCGACGTAAAAAATGCGCCAAAGAGCAGGAGAAAGACAATATTCCAAAAGTACTGGTCGGTGATACGCATAGAAAACTATTTGGTTCCTCCTACGAGCAGAATGATTCCAAGTGTGACGACAATGACGACGATGAAGGAAAAGAAAAACTTGTAGAATGTTCCGTTGAAGAGGTCCATAACGTTTTTAGTATACCGCACCCCGCTCGCAAAACGAGTAGCGAGTTGTGTATGAAATAAAAAACGCCGCACCAATTTAAACAGGAAGGACCTGTTTAAATATTTCACCAAACCTCACTACCTACCGCGTCGCCCCATTCTATTTCATGGTGTCGGTTTTCTGGAGTGATAGCCGCAACCATTTCTTCCAAGCTCAATTTTTGAATCTTATTTTTCATGCACAATTATTATTTAAACAGGTCCTTCCTGTTTAGGTGTGAGCCACTCGAAAAGCTGAGTATTCATATCTGCTATGGAGTCAAAGTACTCTGGAAAATGTTCATGCGTAGAAACACTGAAACCGCGCGCACTCGTACCAAGATACTCGCGCATACTCGAGTACGGGTACGTCGTGACATAGTCACGCACTCGAACAACATCACGCGCGCCATGGGTACGCCAGGTACTATCCACTAGTTTTGCGGGGTTGAGGTGAATATATGCAAAGAGATGTTTGAGATACACATCATCGTTTGCATGTTCTCCTTTATACTTCCCTTCAAACAAACTCCCAGTACGTTTGTACTTATTATTAAAATACATAGCATAGCCAGTCATCACCCTGCGCATAAACGTCGCAACACCACCCTCCACCAGAGGTGTGAGTAGCAGGTGAAAGTGATTAGGCATCAAACAATATGCGCCGATAGCCACCAGCGGCGCGCCCCGCTTAAAATCTGGAATGCTCTCAAGAAAAAATAATTTGAAAGGCTCTACCCCATTTGAAACATAGAGGAGCGTGACAAAACGCTCATAGTCTCGAGCATCAAGAAATATATCCTGCTTACTATTGCCACGATTATAGACGTGGTAATACTCCTCGGGCATAAATGCAAAACGTCTTTCAGACATACCTAACCTAAACAGTATACCAAAAATAAACAGGTCCTTCCTGTTAAACAGGAAGGACCTGTTTAGGTTGGATACGCAAAAAGCTCCCTTGCGGGAGCTTTTTGCTACAGATCCTTCTCGTAGTACGAGACTGGCTTCTGCTATCTAACGAATATTAGATAGGAAGAGCTGAAGTCATGTAGTCAGAAACTGGAAGTGCGAACTGCTGGCTAGTAGCGCCGAGAACCGCAGTTGCAAAGTTTACAGCGTAAACCTCAACTGTGAAGAACTGGCCCTGTGGACCTGCTGGGTCGTAGTTAACTGCGAGGTCGAAAGTCTTAGTTTCGCCCTGGTTAACCTTGAACTGTGTACCATCAGTTGATGCTGTCGAAGAGAGAGCAGCTGATGTTGTACCTGTAGATACAGCAACACCGTTTGTGTCGCGGATAATGTACTGTACGCCAGTTGTTGTAGCAGCAGTACCTGTAGCGCTCTTGTTCACCCAAACATCGTTCTCAAACGCTGTTACATCGAACTTTACGTGGAACACACCAGTGTTTGCTGTGTTTACGTTAGGATCAACAGTAACGCTTGTTGAGACTGAGTTTTTTGCAAGGATGACACCTGATGTGCGGATAGTGTGAGTCTTACCCTGCGCAGAACCTGTT